>JAUTWY010000246.1 GCA_030838305.1 Acidobacteriaceae bacterium | reverse complement strand
TGACATAGCAGAAGCTGCGAGTCTGGCTGCCATCGCCATAGACGGTGAGGTCTTCACTGCGCAGCGCCTGCTTCATGAAGTTGGGGACGACGCGGCCGTCGTTGAGTTGCATGCGCGGGCCGTAGGTATTGAAGATGCGGACGATTCGCGTGTCCACTTTGTGATAGCGGTGATAGGCCATGGTGACGGCCTCGGTGAAGCGCTTGGCCTCGTCGTAGACCGAACGAGGGCCGATCGAGTTCACGTTGCCCCAGTAAGTTTCTTTCTGAGGATGTTCCAGTGGATCGCCATAACACTCCGAGGTAGACGAGACAAGATATTTCGCGCCGTATTTGTGGGCGACATCGAGAGCATGAAAAGTCCCGAGCGAACCGACTCTCAGCGTGGGAATGCCGTGGATGGTGTAATCCACCGGACTGGCGGGGCTAGCGAAGTGGAAAACGTAGTCGACCTTGCCCGCATCAAAGGGTTCGCAGATATCTTTCTCGACAAACTCGAACCGAGAATCATTGCGGAGATGGTCAAGATTATGGCGGCGGCCGGTAAGCAGGTTGTCGACGACCACTACGCTCCACCCCTCGCCGAGAAGGGCATCGCAGAGATGAGAGCCCAGGAAACCGGCGCCGCCGGTTACGAGGGCGCGTTGTGAGCTCATGCTTTCTTGGCGCCGTTTCGCAGAGCCGCGGCCGGTACGCCATCGGGATGAGCGGCCGCGCGTCCCACGCTGTAATAGGTGAAGCCGTGCGCAGCCATTACTTCCGGGTCGTACAGGTTACGGCCATCAATCACGATCGGATACTTCAGTTCGCGGTTGAGCCGTTGAAGGTCGAGGTTTGCAAATTCCTCCCATTCGGTGAGGATCAGCAAGGCATCGGCGCCGCTTGCTGCTTCGTACGCCGAGTTGGCGAACTTAAGATTCGAGCTGATGGCTTCCTGAGTTCGTTCCATGGCGGCAGGATCGTATGCGGTGATCTTGCAGCCTTCCTGCAAAAGCGCTTGCACCAGGAAAAGAGCAGGTGACTCGCGAATGTCGTCAGTGCCACCCTTGAAAGCAAGACCGAGCACGCCGAGATGTTTGCCGCGCAGCGTCCACAAGGCGCTGCGCACTTTGCGCAGGAAGCGGTCGCGCTGATCTTCGTTAATACGCGTGACCTCGTCAAGCAAGCGGAAGTCATAACCACACTCGCGCGCGACAGCGCGAAATGCCAGTACATCTTTTGGAAAGCAGGAACCACCGTAGCCTATCCCGGGATTCAAAAATCGCGGACCAATGCGCGAGTCGGTGCCGATGCCGTGGCATACCTGATTTACATTAGCGCCCACGGACTCGCAAATAGAAGCGACCGCGTTGATGAAAGAAATCTTCATCGCCAGAAATGCGTTGGAGGCATGCTTGATCAATTCCGCGCTCTTAGTGCTGGTCACGATCATGGGAGCTGGAATGGAAGCGCGATCCGGCTGAGGGATGGCGTCCGTGCGTTCGTAGTAGGTGCCGCTGGTGAGCGGTGCATACACTTCGCGGAGAACGTCGGCGGCGCGCTGGCTATCGCATCCAACCACGATGCGGTCGGGGAAAAGGAAATCGGTGACGCCGGTGCCTTCGCGCAGAAATTCTGGATTGGAAGCGACGTCGAAAGACTCAGGGTCGGCTCCATTGCGCAGAATAATCTTGCGCACCCATTCGCTGGTGTAGACCGGAACCGTGCTCTTCTCGACGATCACTTTATATTCGTTGATCGCGCCGGTAATTTCCCGAGCGACCGATTCGACATAGGAGAGATCAGCGTCGCCGCGATCCGTGGGCGGTGTGCCTACGGCAACGAAAATTACCGAACTGGCGCGCACCGCTGCCTGCAGATCGTCAGAGAACTGCAGACGGTGTCCGCGATGACGACCTAATAGTTCGGGCAGGAATTTTTCGTGGATCGGAACTTCGCCGCTCTTGAGGGCAGCTAACTTGCGCTCGTCGTTGTCGACGAGAATGACGTCATGACCCAGGTCGGCAAAGCAGGCACCAGCTACCAATCCCACGTATCCGGAACCAACCACAGCAATCCGCATGTTTTAAACTCCCAGGCTCAAAAAGTATTGGAATAGCTCTTTTTTCAGATGTTTCCAAAGAGAAGTCACGGGGAGGAAAGCAACAGGTCAACTTGGAAACCATTCCATCGGCCCCAAGATTGAGAGATTCTAACATTTTTTCGCGCGAAAGGGAGGAAACAAAAGACTCCAATCGTGCTCTCCAGTAATTCCCTTAGTTCTTTTCTGCCATTTTGGTACGCTTGCCTGGCCTACGCCGTCGAGCTATGAGGGGGTGGCTCTGTGAGTGATTTCCATAAAAAACTTCGGTGTCCTCTTGAACCTGAGGCTAACTTCCTAACGCCCGCAACCCGTGCAAAAACGGGAAGGCTTGAATGGATATTGACAACCCCCTGATTTGGGGTGAAACTCCGCTACAGACGCACAATTTCGTCGGCTATCGCTCCGATATGGCGCACCACTCCATGTTTGATCCTGTTCCCGCGAAAACGACCTCGTCCGTTGGTGACGGAGGAATCGAGAGGGGTCCGATTCCTTCTGTGGAAGATGCGGGTAGACAGGAGTTGGCAGAACTGACAGCGAAGTTCACGGTGCACGGAGGTGGTCGCGTGTCTCCGGAAGTCTCGGCTGATTTGGCACTCGAGATTGTTCTGAACGAGATTGCGGAGCAAGCCTGTCTTGCCACCCCGGCTAACGGGGCGGCGATTGTGCTGAAACGTGATGGGGAGTGGGTCTGCCGGGCCAGCGCCGGCGACAACTCTCCGAGGCTGGGGGGCAGGCTGGATGCCGGGACTGGACTTTCGGGAGCATGCATCAAAACCCGGCAAGTGCAGCGCTGCGATGATGCGCAGTCTGACCCGCGCGCCGATGTCGAAGCCTGCCGCGCTCTGGGTGTGCGCGGTGTGGTTATCCTGCCGTTGCTGCTAAACGATGAAGTGGCGGGCGTTTTCGAAGCCTTCTCTCCGCATCCCGCGGCTTTTGGAGGACGCGACGAGCGTACCCTGGAGGTTCTTTCACAGCGCGTGCTCGCGCTACTCAAGCAGACATCTGAGCCTACGGCCACCTTCGCGAAACCTGCTGAGGGTACAGAAGCCGTCGTAAAAGACTCAGTCGTGGACAAATCCATCGCGGAGGACCCGGATGCAAAAGGCGAGGCCAAGTACCGTTCATACGAAGCCGACTCGGCGCAGGACTCGAAGGGAGGGGGCAATGGCCGGGGGATCAATCTGCTTACCTGGATATTGGGCGCGGGGGTTTTGGCGGGTGTTTTGTTGCTGACGGTGAGGGTGGGCCAGCGTCTGGTTGGGGGAAAAGCTGCGCCCCGGGTTCATTCGCCAGCGGTAGTCTCCACCCCTTCAGGAAAAGCAGAGGATGACTCCAAAACCGCCGTCACTGGGGCGTCCGGAGCCCAATCTGCAGCCCCGAGGCCTTCCAACCCCTTGTCTTTGGGATCAGCAAGTCGAGCTCCCGCTGCGAACGTCCCTCACGCAACCTATTCACCACCACCGGCTGGCAGTTTGCTGGTGTATGAGAAGGGAAAAGAGATTTTTCGCATGCCTCCGGCAGCGGAACCGGGCGAGCGAATTAGCCCGAGAGGTTCGAATCGCACCGGTCCAGCCGCCGACGGGACCGTGGTTCGTCCAGCTTCCGGGACCGGCCGGGCAGGCATTTATGAAATGTCGCCGGAGGTGGCGGAGGGCAGTCTGTTGCATCGAGTTGAACCCGATTATCCTGCAGAGGCCCGGCAGCAGCAAATCCAAGGGCCTGTGGTGTTGGATGTGCGCATTGGTCGCGATGGCACAATACAAGAAACCAAGCTGCTCAGCGGCCCGCCCTTATTGGCCGACGCCGCGATTAGCGCAGTGAAACAGTGGCGATTCAGACCGCGAGGGATTAAGGGGCAACCGATAGAGATGCAGACCAGGATAACTCTGAATTTCCGCTTGCCCCGCTGAACCTTGCCCGCTAAACAACGATCGTTCTAGCAGCTCAAAATCTCGAAACATCAAGCCCGGAAATCTCCCGCCCAAGTGTCAAAGCGGCGGAATTTGTGAATGAATAGAGACTTTCGACATCAAGGCTTTTGACCTCTTGCAGTAATTTGCAATGACCGCTAGCATTGCTCCACTTTGTTTGATGGAATTTCTTGATTGATCGTCGTATTGCACTGAGACG
>JAUTWY010000040.1 GCA_030838305.1 Acidobacteriaceae bacterium | reverse complement strand
AGCAGACCTACCGGCAGACGGTATCCGCGCTGGACAAGGCGATTCAGAAGGGTACGCTGCACAGCAACACCGCCGCCCGCTACAAATCGCGCTTGGGCGCACGCGTAGCCGCCATTAAGTAGCTCTTAGCTCAGATCCTTCAGCTCTTAGCTTGGAATGGCGGGCTTGTGCCGTTCATTTTTTGGACCGGAAGCTAAGAGCTAACGCCTAAGAGCTCAAAGCTGCTCTTTCACACCGGCAACTGTTCCTGCATCCAACCCGGCGTTTCCAACTTCCCCTCAGTCGTCAGATCCATGACCAGACGTTCCAGCACCATCCGCTTGCTCACGGGATTCGAACGCAGGGCAAGATCAGCCTTCGCCACCAGGCGGATCGCGCGCGTCAACTCACGGCGCGATTTGTAGCGGCGGGCCTGTTTGATGATGTCGTCGGCGGCGAATGGAGGTACGCGGAAGCCCTGCCACAGCGCGGCCCAGAGCATGCGCTGGTCGCGCACGTTGCGCTCGAGAATCACCAGCATCTGGCGAAAGGTTTTGGCCAGCATGTAGATGTGTCCGATAGCGGCTTCCTCGCCATCGCCCGACGACAGGATTGCATCCAGAATTTCGAGCGCGCGTACACGCTCTTTGGCGGAGATGGCATCGGTCAACTCATACAGCGAGCGCTGCTTGGCGGCCAGCACCATGGTTTCCACGTCGCCGAGCGTGATATGGTTCTTCGCACCCACATAGAGCATGAGCTTCTCCAGTTCGTTGGAGATCATCATCATGTCGCCGCCGAGGGCATCGACTAGTTCGCGGGCGCCGTCAGCGTCCAACTTTACGGGCACATCGCGGCTGGAGCAATATTCGGCAATCCAGCGCACCGCTTCGCCTTCTTCCACGCGCGCCAGTTCCACGATGCCGCAGTACTGGCCCATGGTCTCGCGGATGCGCTGGTAGCGCTCTTTGTCCTGCATCTCCATGCGGCGGACGTCGGCAGGAATGCTGATGTGGTCGGCGACAAACACAACCATCGCGTCGGGATTCGGGTTCTTGCAATAGTCTTCAATTGCGGCAAGCTTCTCTTCGTTTGATCCGCGGCCAAAAAGAGTCTTCACGCCGCGCACGAAAAACACCTGAAATGGCGCCATCAGAGAGGGTGTGCGAGCACGGTCGAGTACTTCCGCGAGATCATTTTCCGCCAGGTCGAACTCGAATATGCTGAAGTCCCGCAGATCGGCCGGAACCAGATGTTCCAGGATGGCATCACGAAAGCGCTTGCGGAAGAAAGCTTCGTCCCCCACGAACACGTAGGCCGGTCGCAGCTTGCGCGACTCGAGTTCACTCACAAACCGGTCGGCCTGGGCGAAAGCCCGCATTAAAAGCTCTCCTCAGAATGACAAACACTCCTGACGCCAAGTTGAAACTCTAGCATCTAGAAGCCCTCCAAAATGTTAGACACCAAGGTACGGGCAAAATCCTGGGAGAGGCGGCGGAAGGCAGGCGAGTCCTCCTCGAAAAAGCTGGCCAGATCCTGCGAGACTTCGTACTGCTCCCGAAACAAATACGATGGATTCTGGTATAGCACTTTGCCTTGGCGGTCGGTAAGCGCCACCCTCATGCTGACCACCACCAGAACGCTGGCGGCCTGTCCGGTCGTGGAATTGTAGGTAAGCGGTGACGCGGACGTTGAAAGCACGGTGCCGCGCAGAGTGGCATCTGCAGCTTCGCCGGGATCGTTGAGTATGTGATAGTGCGTGCGCGTGGTGAACTCGCGGACTACCGATGAAGTGAGCAGTTGTTCGATGCGGTAGGTGCTGGTCTCATTTACGAAAGCCGGGACGGCAATCGTCTTAACGTATTCCGGGAGCTGCACGGCATGGCCGGCAGTGTGATATCCGCAACCCGTGCCAGCCGCGAGCAGTGCAAAGCAGCCCAAGGCCAAGCAACCGGATCGCCACGGCCTCATTGAATTTTTCCCAGGGGGCGGGTTGCAATCATGCTCTCGGCGCATTCCACCGCAGTCATAGCCGCAACGCGCAGGTTGTCGATTGCAGCCCAGAGCCAAATTCCATTGGGCCGCGAGACTTCGCTTTTCAGCGAAAGCAGAATGTCAGGCTGTCCGGCAGTATTCACATTGCTCGGCTGCGAATCGTCGTCTTCGGCTCCCGCCAACATCACGTGATCCCCGCCCAGAGCCTCCAACAGCTTCGCTTGGTTGACCGGCTGTTCCGTCTCCAGAAAAATACCCAGGGCATTGCCGTGAAAAACCGGAGGCTGAAGCATCAGCAGCGCGGGTTGAGGGGCATCGGTTCCTGCCAGTTCCTGGTAATGACGCCGCACTCGTGCCTCCAGAGAATCCAGCGATAGTTGCGATTTCTGCCCGTAGCGCTGAACCATATTGAAAGCCACCTGCGTATCGAAGACGTCCTTCGGCAAGGTCTGGAATGACAAGAGATTGACCGTTTGCTGGTGCAATTCGTCCATACCTTTTTGGCCCTGCTCCGATGCCGGCTCAAACACGGTGGCCACGGCGCTTTGGATCGTGACCGCCTTGCGCGCCCGCAGCAGCAGCAAAGCCAGAGTCACCGCCGCTGAATGCGGCACAATGCAGGGAGCCGGTTGCAGCTCTGGCTGCCACATCTTTCCGCGCTCCCGCTCGATCCAGAGAGAACGAACCGGGGCGCCGCCTTCTCCGTCCAGCGCGCCGGAAAGATCGATGATCGCGCTGCCCGCATCGCGGGCCCGTTTCCAGTTGTTGCGCGTACACTCCGCGTCGGCCGCAAAGAAGGTGAAATCCACGTGCGTGAACTGCTCCCCGCGAAGGCTCTGAATGAAGTTAATTTCGTCGCCTGTGGCTTCGAGCTGGCCGATCGATTCGTCGTCATCAAGCAGACGAATATCTACTGCAGGGAAGTTGCGCTCGCTGAGCATCTCAGCAACTTCCTTCCCTTTGAGCGAGCCCGCGCCAACGATGGCCGCGCGATAAAGCTGCCCGCGGGGGGACGAGACCGACCCTGCCGCGATTTTTGGCGGCGCACTCATGAAGTCTGCGAAGCCTCTTTATAGTTTGGCGGGGGACGCTGCCGGCGCCGCCGAAAGATCCACTGCAGACGCCAAAACACTCCAGAGAAGGTGTACAGCAAGGCGACAGCGAACAAGACTTTTTGCGAAAAGAACCAAAGCAGGGAGAACACCGCGCCCAGCACAATGATCAGCCGAAAAGGATGACGCGAACTGAAATCAATATCTTTGAAGCTGTAGAAGCGCCAGGTGCTGACCATCAAGTAACCCACGGCAGCCACCATCGCCAGCCAGGTGATCGCTGTGTACCAGGATTCCAGGGGCGCGCCTCTCTGAAAATGAACCACCGCCGCAATCACTCCAGCACCAGCGGGAATTGGCATACCCACGAAATATTTCTTACCCGGTCGTCCAGGATTCGATGGCTGCGGATTCGAAGTGATGTTGAAACGAGCGAGACGGCTTGCTCCGGCCATTAGAAACAAGAAACTGGCAATCGCGCCCAACTGCGTGAGCTTGATGTTCCACTCGGTGAGAGCGACTGGCGGCATCAGGTGAAATCCCCAAGTCCAAGCTAACATCGCAGGAGCCACTCCGAATGTGATCACGTCCGCCAGCGAATCGAGCTCTTTGCCAAATTCACTGCTGGTCCCTGTCATGCGTGCAACCCGTCCATCCAGGCCATCAAACAAAACCGCAAACCCTATCGCTATGGCGGCGTTGTCCAGATGCACCGTGGTTAAAGCAGTCGCGTGAACCACCTCAAGGATGGCATAGAAGCCAGCCGCCATATTGCCCGTAGTGAATAGCGAAGGGAGAATGTACATCCCCTTGCTCATGCGACGGCGGCGTCCTCGCGGCTTGTCGTTCGGAAGATCCATCAGCGAGTCCCTTCATTGGCCATAGAACGCCCGGCGCCCGCCATTTCGGCCGTTGGTTGCAAGTAGGCGAGGATGCTCGCTCCGCCGCGAACCCGGTCACCCACTTTCACTTGCAGCACGGCTGCGGCATCGAACAGTACGTCTACACGAGACCCAAATTTTATCAGCCCAACCCGCTCGCCCCTCTCAAGGCGATCTCCCACTCTTGGATAAAAGACAATTCTTCGCGCCAGCAATCCCGCAATCTGCTTGAAGACCACGGTCTGGCCGTCGCCCTCCACACGCACAATATTCTGTTCGTTCTGCTCCGCGGAAGTCTGATTCATGGCGTTCAGATATTTCCCACGTTGATACCGAACCTCTCGTACGATGCCCGCGATTGGCGAACGGTTCACGTGCACATCGAAGACGTTCAGGAAAATGCTGATTCGAGCCTGTTTCACGTTGTTCACGGTGATGACGGATGCGTCTGTAACTTTCCCATCACCGGGGGATACCACGGCGCCCGGCGGATCTGGAATCACCCGCTCCGGGTCGCGAAAGAACCAAAGAAAAAACATTGCGAGCGCCAGCGGCACCACAGCCCACGCGGGCTGGGCGAGCCAGCCTACCAGAATTGCTGCCGCAACAAATCCCAACGCGTAAAAATAGCCGTCACGAACCATGGGAGCCGAGTCCCATTATAGAAGAGTTGCGGGGTGCCGGCTTATCTCGAGCAGAAAGTATGCAAGTCTAAATAAAGAAAGGCGCTAAGTGCGCCCAGTGGGTGGATACAAGATCACTCTAGCGGCGACAGCCGCCTTCGGGATGGCCAGAAAATTAGGCTACGTGAGTGCCGTACTGCTGCCGATACTGCCGCTCGATGGATTGCATCTGGTCTTTAAGCCGCAGCTTCAACTTCTTTAATCGCACTTCCTCGAGCTTTTCATCTTCACTGAGGTAACGTTTTTGGGTGAGAGAATCAAGACGAGTGGAATACTGCAGGTGCTCCTGAACCAGCTTGCGGAATTCGTCGTGATTGGTCAGGAGAGTGTCATTCGAAGTCAGCATCCAGGCAGACCTCCAACCGGGGATTTATAGCCTCAACCTATCACAGCCCCAAAATCGGTTCAATGCCAAATTCTGGTGCAATCTCGTTATGAGCCTAATAGAGGCTAAACCGGTAGAGAATGGCGTCTTCGGGCGGAACCGCATAGTAACTGTTCCGTAACCCTATTTCCACAAAGCCTGCTTTTTCGTACAGCGCGCGGGCGCTTCGATTCGACTGGCGGACTTCCAGAAATATATTGCCACCACGTTCAGCGCGTGCCTGGGCAATTAGTTCTCGCAGCAAGAGTGTACCAACGCCACGCCGGCGAACTGTTTCAGCGACGACGATATTCTCCAATTCCCACTCTGCGTCACTCCTGTGAGCCACCAGGAATGCGAGCAGCTTACATTTTTCGCCGGAGACTACGTCCCGTGCATTTTCGGTTTCGTTCTCCACGACCCACGCGACCGGTTCGGATGGAGTCGTATTTTCCGCTGCCGGAAACAATCCTTCGTACTGCTGCCGCGACCAGTGGGCTGCGCCCGGGCTCTCGCTTTCCAGCTTCATCATGGCGGGGACATCGGCGCTATTGGCTCGTCGGACACGCAAGCTACGATCCCGTTTTCTCGAGCATCTCGGCGTCGGTGCGGCGAATGTAGTTGGCTTCCAACTGCTCAGGCTTCACAATTTCGCCGGATTGAATCTTGCGCCAGCCCAAGCGAGCCACTGCCTCAGCAGAAATCGGCTGCAGGGCTGAGACAGACAACCCGGCCGAGCGCGCCGCTTCGGCGAGGATGGAATCTGGAGTCACTACCATCCATCCTCTCGCTTGAGAAAGGAATTCGCTCCGGCTTAACAAATACTCTCGCGGAATCTGGCTGGCCTTCGCTGGGATTGCGCACTCGCCCACGTACACGTCGCCCCGGCCCGCATCCAACGCAGACATAACCTTGCCCTCCTTCCCGCTGTGGAAGACGCACGCTTCGAGTAGCGACACGGCCGCGATCGGCTTGTGCAGCACCTCAGCCAGAGCTTTAACCACCGCCAAGCCGATCCTGAGCCCGGTGAACGATCCGGGGCCGGAAGCTACCGCAAAAGCGCCGATGTCGTGTTTGCTGAATCCGTGTTTGGATAGCAACTCGGAAATCTGCGGAACCAGCTGCGCGGAAAAAGTGCCGCCGACGAGCGGCACAGTCTCGATAACTTCGAAATCGACGCTTGGGGCGGAGCGCTCCCCGGCTCGCGCCAGCGCGAGGCTACCTTGCTTGCCGGAAGTGTCGATTGCGAGAAGAAGAAGCATGAAAGAAGTTCTTGTCTTAGATCCGTGACGACCAAATGCGATCTGGAATCTTGTTCGGCTTATGCCTGGACCAATTCCAGCAGCACGCCACCCGCGCTCGCCGGATGCACGAATACGTATTTGTGTCCGCCCGCGCCGGTTCTGATTTCCTCCGAAACCAGTCGCACTCCGTCCTTCTTCAGGCACTCAACAGCCCCGCGCAAATCTGGAACCCGCAGGCACACGTGATGCAAACCTTCGCCACGCTTGGCGATGAACTTCGCAATGGTCGAGTTCTCCGAGGTGGCCTCCAACAATTCCAAGCGGCTCTCGCCTAGTGGAACCATCACCAGCCGGACCTGTTCCTGTTCGACCGTCTCTTCCGGAGAAACACTCAATCCCAGCTTCACGTAGATCGCCTTTGCTGCGGCCAGTGATTTGACGGCGATGCCGATGTGATCGATTTGAGCCATCAGCTTTTCCCCAATTTCTCGGCAATCTCCTCAATCAGAGTATAGGGATCGCGTTTGTGCTCGGCTACCTCGGCAGCATAGCGCGCCAGGTTGCCATCGGTCATATGTCCGCGAGCTTTTTCGAGCAACGCATCGCGCAGCAATTCGACAAGCCGCTGCTCCCAGTTCTCGACGCTCTTATTCAGCGCCCGGTTCTATAGTTGCAGGTATGCC
>JAUTWY010000024.1 GCA_030838305.1 Acidobacteriaceae bacterium | reverse complement strand
ACTTCCGAGGGTTGAGAAGAGTTCTGGGCCGTGGCATGCAGGCTAGGGCAAATCAGCATTGGCGCTAGAAGGAATGAAGCAAGCGCGGTCTGTCTCTTCATAGGGGCTTACGTACTCAGGATAAGAGGGACTTAATCCAGACGGGAAGATCACGTCGGTAATACTCTGAGATCATTTTTTACTTGGAGGGGGCTAGTGTTTATGCGCCGTGATCCTCGAGAAACTTTTCGACCTCGATAGCGGCCATGCAACCGGTTCCCGCGGCGGTGATGGCCTGGCGATAGCGCCGATCTTGCACATCCCCACAGGCATAAACGCCGTGGACGCGGGTGTGTACGTAGTTGTGAGTTTTGAGATAGCCGTCGGCGTCGGTGTCGAGCTGGTCGGCGAACATCTTTGCATTGGGTTCGTGTCCGATGCCGAGGAACAGGGCGCTAGTGGGGAAGTCCCAAACTTTTCCGGTCTTCACGTTGCGCAGCTTGAGGGCACTGACCTCGTGTTTCGCAGGATCGTGGACATCTTCGACGACGGTGTCGGTAAGGAAATGGATTTTGTCGTTGTGCTTGGCGCGATCCAGCATGATCTTGGAGGCACGAAAATTTTCCCGGCGGTGAATGAGCGTGACTTTGGTGGCGAAGCGGGTGAGGAAGGTGGCTTCCTCCATGGCAGAATCGCCGCCGCCGACGACGACGATTTCTTTTCCGGAGAAGAAAAAGCCATCACAGGTCGCGCAGGAAGAGACGCCGTGGCCGATCAGCTTCTGCTCGTTGGGCAAGCCTAACCATCGGGCGGAAGCTCCGCTGGCGATGATGAGCGCTTGTGTGTGCACTTGATGCTTGCCGAGATGAAGCAGGAATGGGCGCTGGCTGAGGTCGGCGCTGGTGAGGTGGGCCATGCGATATTCCGCGCCAAAGCGCTCCGCCTGCTTGCGCATGTTTTCGACCAGTTGCGGTCCCATGATTCCTTCGGGAAATCCGGGGAAATTTTCCACCAGGGTGGTGAGAGAAAGTTGGCCTCCGGGCTCGTGGCCTTCCACCACCAGAGGCTTCAGATTGGCGCGGGCCGTGTAAAGCGCGGCGGTGTGTCCGGCGCAGCCGGACCCGATAATAACTACGGTGCGGGTTTCGCTCATGATCTGCTAGCCGTTAGATTGCGGATTTCAGATTTCGATGCACAGCGGCGATGCAACTGCTGAGAACCAAATCTTAACCACTAAGGACACAACGGTACACGAAGGAAATCTCAAGTCATTTCTTTTTTGGAGCAGGTTTAGGGGATTTTGGTTTTCCGGCTGCTTTTTCCGGCGCCGCGCCGGGGATCTGAGCCAGTTCCGCAGGTACGGTGACGCGGACGCCCAGGATGCCGCGATAGTTAGCCAATACTTCGGAGGCGCTGCGGAACAGCGGTTCGTACGCGCTCTGGTCGGGAGGCGCTCCG
The DNA here is from genome assembly GCA_030838305.1 of Acidobacteriaceae bacterium. Taxonomy (GTDB): domain Bacteria; phylum Acidobacteriota; class Terriglobia; order Terriglobales; family Acidobacteriaceae; genus Sulfotelmatobacter. The sequence continues at coordinate 12,725 of JAUTWY010000024.1, read as the reverse complement.
CTTTCCGTCCCGTTGCAGCGGGCCAGTGCGATTGAGGATTTACCGAAGCGCTCGAGGCGGACACGGCTGGCGGGGGTATTGGCCGCGACCATAGTTTCAGGGCTGCTGATCGCCGAGGCGCTGTCCTCCATAGAAACCTGGATCAAGTCCTTGGGATCGCGAACATGCAGCACCAGAGTCTCGATCATGGTGTGACCATCGTTGCTGAAAGAGTATTGCACGCTGGCGAACAAAGCCTGCACGGCGAATTCGCGGCGAATACGTACGTAGCGTGCGACCGAGGGCTCGTCCGATATTTGCGCACCTTTTCCCGGTTGAAGGAATGTGGGCGAATCGGTCAGAGTGGAACTGCCATGCGAGATTTCGAAATCGGGGCTGAATAGGGGTTGTTTCGGAATGCGGGCGAGGGCAGCGGCGATCTCTTTTTGCTCCTCCCCCGAGGGCGTGCACACGTTCAGCATATTCACCTTCACCTGAGGCTGGGTAGAAGGCGTCGGGGGAGCCTGCTGACACACGGCGGGCAAAATAAGGAGCGGCAAAGCCAGGATCAGAATGAGTTTTGGGAGCACGGCAGAATTCTAAATGATGACAGGGAAATCCTTAAATCGAGGGAGCAAACCAAAGTTTCGTCTGCGACGCCAAGACGATTAGAATCCAAACATGGCGAATCTTACACTGGTTTACGGAATGCGGCTTTTGCCTTCCGATGATGTGGCGGAAGTGGGCCAGGCTCCGGTGAAGCTCACTAACGGGCACGAGGCACACGTTACCATGCACGTGTTGGAAGGCAGCAAAGAAGAGATCGAAAAGCAGTTGCGGACCAGCCTGGAGGCGTTCTTCGAGTTGTACCCGGACATCTAGGAAGCGTTGGATCCGGCAGGCGCCGAATGGTCGCCAGGTTGACGTGTGAGCGTCATTTTCTGTGAGTCCGCGAATCGCACCTATGAGGGATTCTTATTGGAAATTACGCGAGAGGATGCTGACGGCCGGTTTGTGGCCGCAAGGATGGATCGCGCGCGGAGCATGCTATTCGCTGGGCTTGGCCATAGCGCTTTTTGCTCTGGAAATGGTGCTGAAACTGGTCGCCCCGAAGTGGAGCGACAGCCTTGGGGGCTGGGTTAAATTTCTTCTCTTCGACGCCGCATTGCTGTTTTGTATTGTTGCCTTCCGCGGCCTGAAGCGAAAAGTCTTGTGGCGCCTGCGCAACCGCCTGATCGTGACGTATGTCTTTATTGGCGTGATTCCCGCCGCCCTGCTCGTAGCCATGGCTTTCATCACGATGTATCTTTTTGCCGGTCAGTTTGCCAGCTTCGTGGTGACTTCGGACATCAACTCCCAGTTGCGCAGCATGCAGGCAGTGAACGCGGCGGTCAGCAACGAATTGGCGGCGCGCATCGAGAGGAAGGAGACGCCGACGGCAGAGTCCCTGGCGGGCTTGAAGAAGCGCGAACGCTCCTGGAGACGGCGGCAGGTTACTGCCTGGCAAGGAGCCAGAATCTTGCCGCTCAGCGGAGTGCAGAGCGCTTCGCTGGCCTTCCCTGATTTCGTCAACAAGAATGACAATCCTTACGCTACAGCGATGCGCGAAGGCCAGCCCTTCAAAGAGATAGTTCGCGACAAAGACGAGTTATATCTTCGTGTCGCTTCAAGATTTGATGTGGGGCCGGAAAAATTGACCGTTGTGACCACCGAACCGCTGGACAAGAACCTGGTCGCGGATATCGCGGCGAACCTGGGAGAAATAACATTCTACGCCGCGGGAATTACGCTCGACGGTAACCAACCGAACGAACCAAACCAGAGCGGAATAAAGGAAGATGAACCTAAGGCCAGTCCGTCGACGAAGCCTGCGACCGATAAGGGCGGCATCGTTATCAGCGAGAACAAATCGGGCACGAGCGTGGAGGGCGGTGATCAGGTATTGCGGCCCACGTTCTCAGTAGGCAGTCTGGCGATGCCTGCAGGCTTTTTGGATCGCGAAATCACGTTTGGCACGCCTCTGCAAGTTGTGGATTGGAAGACAGGAGAGATGGCGCGAGCGGGCGCGTTGGTGAAGGTTCGCACCCGGCCCTCGGTGCTCTACAGCCATTTGTTTGCTGCGCTGGGAGACATCGCGAGAGGCGTCGAGTACCTTCTGCTCGCGATTCTTATCTTCTTCGCGGTGATTGAACTGGTCGCGTTGATTATTGGAACGCGAATGACGCGGACGGTGACAGGCGCGGTGGCTCACCTTTACGACGCGACCAGGAATGTGGATCGCGGCGACTTCAGCCACCGAATCCCGGTGAAGTCGGCCGACCAGCTGGCGCAGCTTTCGCTGTCGTTCAACTCGATGACGGAGTCCATCGAGAAGCTGATTCTGGAGCAGAAAGAAAAACAGCGGCTGGAAGGCGAACTGGCCATTGCCCAGGAAGTGCAGGCACAACTTTTTCCGCGCCAGGTTTCGGAACTGGAATCGCTCGAAGTGCACGGCTTTTGCCGTCCGGCACGCACGGTGAGCGGCGACTACTACGACTTCCTCACGGCCAGTTCTCACAAGCTGATTTTGGCAGTGGGCGATATTAGCGGGAAGGGAATTTCGGCGGCGCTACTGATGGCGACCATTCACTCGGCGGTGCGCGCTTACAGTGTCGAGAGCTTGCCGCAGATGCGGGAGCCCGTGGCGGTGGGTGCGGTGGCCGGCGCGGGAAGGATGATGGCGGCGTGGCCCGAGGGCATTGAGGTTTCTCCCGGCGCCTTGCTCAGCTTGCTCAATCATCAACTCTACGAAAGCACTCCGCCGGAAAAGTATGCGACGCTCTTCCTTGGAATCTACGACGGACGATCGCACCGCCTGACCTACAGCAATGGCGGACACTTGCCCCCCATCCTGATCAGTAAAGATGGATCGGTGCGGCGATTGGAAGCGGGCGGCACGGTGATTGGCCTGTTCGATAACATGATCTACGACGAGGGATCGGTGGAAATGCATCCCGGAGAAATCTTTTTGGCGTATAGCGATGGCATCACCGAACCGGAAAATGAGTTTGGGGAATTTGGCGAGGAACGGCTGATTGATCTGGTCAGCGCGAACCGGCGCTTGCCGCTCGTGCAAATCAGTGAGGCGGTCACGTCGGCAGTGGACGACTGGATCGGCGACAACGAGCAGCCGGATGATATTACGCTGGTGCTGGCGCGGGCGCGGTAGCAGTTCTCAGTTCTCAGGACGATGCCCGACATCGATTCGAGATGGAATTTTTCGGGAGTCTATATTGTTTGCTTTTTCCAGCGGCCCTGTTTGAACAGGATGGCACTCGCGACGGCCATTGCACTCTCGGCGATGGCGATGGAAAAGAAAGCTCCGTTCGAGCGCATGTGCAGAGGGATCGCCAGCCAATAGGCCAGCGGAATCTCGAGCAGCCAGAAGCCGAAGAAATTAACGATGGTGGGAGTAATAGTGTCGCCAGCGCCGTTGAAGGCCTGCATCATCACCATGAAGTAGGCATAGCCCAGGTTGCCGTAGCTGACAATGCGCAGGCAGGCTGCGCCCAGCGGTACAACCTCGGGATCGTGCGTGAACAGGCGGACGATTGGTTCGGCAAAGAAGATGAAAACCACTCCAATCAAACCCAGAAATATTACGTTATAAAGGCCGGTACGCCAGACGGCTTTCTCGGCGCGTTCGGGATGTCCCGCGCCCAGATTCTGGCCGACCAACGTCGCCGCTGCATTGCTCAGGCCCCACGAAGGCAGGATTACGAAGATCACGATGCGGATCGCAATCGTGTATCCGGCGAGGGCGGCAGCACCAAAGATGCTCACGATGCGGACCAGACCGATCCAACTGGTGTGCGCAATGGCGAACTGCAAAATGCCGGTGAGCGAGACCCGGAGCAAACGCAGCAGCACATCCCAGTGCAAGCGAATCTGACTTTTGAGAATGCGAATCCGCTCCGTCCCGCGCATGAGGCGATAGAACTGGTAAGCAACGCCGATGCTGCGGCCGATGAGTGTTGCCAATGCCGCGCCGGTCACGCCGAGGCGCGGGAATGGTCCCCAGCCAAAGATCAGGCAAGGATCGAGGACTAGATTGATGATGTTCGATACCCAGAGCAGGCGCATCGCAATCGCGGCGTCCCCAGCGCCGCGGAAGATAGCGTTATTGAGGAATAGCAGCAGAACCGCAAAACTTCCGCCCAGGCAAATTCTGGTGTAGCCGCTACCGGTGGCGACGATCTCGGGCGACGCTCCCATCAAGCGCAGCAGGTTCGGCGCCCATAGCAGGCATGGGATGCCGATTGCGAGCGAGACGATCAAACCAAGAGCAATTGCTTGTACGCCCGCTATGGCTGCGCCTTCAGGATCTTTTTCTCCAATGCGCCGCGCCACCATCGCAGTGGTCGACAGGCTCAACCCCATGCCTACGGCGAACACCAGGCTCAACATGGATTCTGTAAGGCCGACGGAAGCGACGGCGTTCGCGCCCAGGCGTCCGACCCAGAAAACGTCAACCACAGCGAACAGGGATTCCAGTACCATCTCGAGGACCATGGGCACGGCGAGCAGCAGGATGGCGCGATTCAAGCTGCCGGTGGTGTAGTCGTGGTGCGAGCCGCGAATGGCTTCCACCAGGGATGACCATAGTGTGTGCTGCTGTTCTGTAGTTGAGGCGGTGGCTTCCATTGATGTTTGCGAATCTTTTTATAACACTCACGCTGCGCTGGTCGCAGGCAAGAAGTTTACGGATTGGTCCCACCCGTTGATGTGGCAGACTGAGCTTCGTCCCCGGACAGCCGGGGGATCGTCCCCACATGATTGCGCCGCTGCTTACTTCTTTGGCAACTGCGTCGCGCGCGCGGTTACGGCGAGATTCTTTACCATGCCTCCGAGAACCACGGGTCCAATCGGCGTAACCAAAATGCCGCGGCTGTCGGCGCGAGGATCGTACGTGGTCTCGCTGATGGTCTCCCACTTGTGGCCGTGCAAATCGTAGGCGAAGGTGGCCTCCGATGCAGCGGCGGGTTGGCCATCATAGGCGACGCCTTTGTAGTCGTGAGGAGTCGGAGTGCCGCCGGAGAAGAAAACTCTGTGATCACGGTCTGAGCCGCCGCCCGCGATCGCAAAACGCGCCGCGCCAGGATGTGCCGGCAGCTTGCTCCAGGCAATCTTGTTTGGATCCTTATGATCAATTTTCCCCCACCAGCCTTGATCACAGGCAACATAACGCGGACCACCTGCGGCACCCTTCTGAGCTCCGTCAATGACCACAATGCTTTCGCCGGCCACGCCGCCGGCAAGGCCAAAGACCGGGGTCCCCGGAAAAGGCGTGGCCTGGCTCCAGGAATTCTTTTCGACGTCGTAGACCTGCACAGTGTTCACCGGGCCAGCGGGGGACCGTCCGCCAATGAGATAGATGAATCGATCATGGGCCACGCCGGTGACCGCGGTATCCACGGCGACTGGCATGTCCTGGCCACGAGACCATTGCTGGCGCCCCGGGTCGTAAACGTTTACGTCAGAAACCGTGACTTCGCCGCCCTGAGCGTCCACCACGTAGCCACCCATCAGGATCACCAAACCCTTGGCTCCGGCGGCGGCGGCGCCGACACGTCCAACGACTCCCGGGACCTGACGGCCTTCGCTCCAGCTCGCACGAGCCAGGTTCATGATGTAGACCTGGTTCGTAACGTCATTCCAGGTTTTCCGCGGCCCCACGCCCATCATGGAAAATAACTGGAGGCCGTCTTTCAGACTGGCCACGGCGTTACCGGAGACTGCGGCAGGCATGGGAGGAAGTTTTTTTTCGTCCGCACCAAGGCCGACCGCGGCGCTGAGCACTAGCGCAATCAGAAACGAGAATTTCTTCATTGCAGAGATATTACCCCACCTTTGCGGTTATTGAGTGCCGGTATCGGAACAGCTTTTCAGAGCTTGTATTCAGAATCGTTATTTAGAACCATGTCTTGCGACGGTATTCGCGGTAGGCATCGCCAAATGCAGTTTCAAGAATCTGAGCCTCGCGGCGGGCGCGCAGCGTCTGCACAACAATGATGGCCAGAAGAATCAGCCAGAGGGTCGGGCGGTGCAGCACCAGCACCAATCCGGCAGCCAATAGTGAGGCAAATACATAAATCGGATTGCGAATTCTCGAATACACCCCATGTGTGACTAACTGGCGAGCTTGCGGCGTGACCGAGAACGACTTGCCCAACTGGTAGCGAGCAGTCGCAACTCCGCCTATGCCGACGATCATCAAGGCCGTACCGACAACACGCGGCAAATCCCATGGGAGGGGAAGGGAAAATACCACCCAGAGAAGCGCGACAACGGCGACGATCTGTACGGCGGCAAAGGCGTAAAACGGACGGCCTTCCATGGATTCCTTTTCCGCTCGATTCGCCCATCGATCGGCGGTGATGCGACGGATTTCTATTCGATCAGACCCTGGCGTACGGCGTGGATGAAATCCGTATAGGCAGGCTGCTCGCCGCCAGCGCGCATCGCGGTGGCGATCTGCCCGCGATGATACGCCGAGTGCAGCAACACGTGAGTCAAAATATCTTGCACGGTGCTCTTCCAGGGCTCACCCTTGCTGTTCTTATAAGCGACATCGTCCAAGAGAGTAACGGAAGAGAGCTGACCGAGATAATCTTGAAGTAGCCGGTCGAGTTCAGCGATTTGTGCTCCGCATTGGTCCAACGAGAACTCAGGCCACACCGGCAGGCTCTGTGGCTGCTTGCCGATACGCTCCAGCCAGAGCCGCTCGGCGGAGAGGATGTGAGCTAGAAGTTGCAATAGTCGTGCGGATGGACGGGCACTGGCCCTCAACCCAACCAGCACTTCCCGATTGGCCCATGCTTCGTAGGCGAACTGACGGCGTAGATGTTCGAGGAGATCCATAATTTGAGAGCTCCGTGTAGAGCAGGACCGTGAAGCAGCGCTCCCTGCAATTCCGCACTGTAGTCGGCCTCCACCACGAACTGCAACCTGTTATTCACCGTCCTTTCACATATCTCTTGAGAAACTAGTGAGATACTTTGAATGCGAGGAGATCAAGCGCGATCTTTCGTTTAGTATGCGCCGCAAAACTGCAACATCGCGGATTGAAATTGAAGATCCCGTTCTGGCCAACGCTGCGGAGGCAACTCCCGTCCCAAATCAAGCGGCCGGCAAGAAATCAGTGGCAAGAGGATCCGGATCGCTGGACGACCTGGCGCGCACCGCCCTCCGCGCATTCCTCATCGCGCGCGACGCAGCTTTCAATGTGCGCGATCTGCTTACCCATTCTTCGCGTATGGCTTTCCTGGCGATCAAGGAGTGCGAGCAGGAACTCGACGTGATCGAGCGCTACATTGACGATCGTTTACCGGCTGCAATCACGCGCGTGAACGAGGCACGAGCACGCCAGCTATTGACCAGCCTGAAGTGCACTACCGACCTGGAACGCATTGGCGATCTGATGATGAGCGTGGCCCTGCGGGTGCAATCGCGGACCGCGAAGATGGCAGCTTCCGATGTGCGCCAGCTGGTGGAAATGGCGGCGATCCTGCACGCAATGCTCGATCTGGTTTATCGAGGATTCATCCATCTCGACCTGGAGTGTGCCCGCAAGGTCTTGCAGATGGATAAGGATATTGACCGCGTCTGTCATGCCCTATTCCAAAAGCACTTCACAGAACACGCGTCACAAAATAATTTTTCCAACTTTGACGTCATTCTGATGGCGCAAGCTTTGGAGCGCGCCGGCGACCATACCACCAACCTTGCTGAGGATCTCTACAGCCTGATCGAGGGGCGCAGCTTGCGGCATCCGCCGAAGAAGCGGGCGGCCACGTAGGGGAGTTCTCGGTTCTCAGTTCGCAATTAAATCTACCGTCCACGCCGGGAAAACTGGGTCTCGCAAATTCATCATTCCTTAATACGCGAGAAACATTCTCGCAACACTTCCAACCTACATTTTAGTGAGAACCATGTCGGGACACGGCGCGCCTGGCGCTGTCAGTAGCCGCCGGAAGTGATGATGCACTCTCCAACTGGATCTTACGAACCGCTGCGCGATGCGGGTAGCACGGTTGTGTCCCGCTGTCTCGTCTTTGTAGTCGAGGACGAAGAGGATATTGCCCGGCTAATCTGCCACAACTTGCAAGCCGCCGGTTTTGAAGTGCGAAGTTTTGTCGATGGCGGGTCGGTATTGACTGAAGCTCTGCGCGAGATGCCTTCGTTTTTTGTCCTGGACGTGATGCTTCCCGGCATGGACGGCTTTGAGCTCTGCCGCCAGATTCGACGGGCTCCTGCTCTTTCCGCGACACCCATCATTTTCCTGACAGCCAAGACGGCCGAGGCCGACCGCATAAAGGGACTCGAGTTGGGTGGAGACGATTACATTACCAAGCCCTTCAGTCCGCGTGAACTGGTGGCTCGGGTGCGCAGCATTCTTCGCGGTGTCCGCCAGATACCGGTAACGCCGCAAGTGCTTCGCCTGGGCGATCTGGAAATTGATGCTTCTTCAATGACAGTGCAAGCGTACGGGAAAGTGGTTCTTACCACCGTACGGGAATTTCGCTTGCTGGAGTATCTGGCTACGCATTGCGGGCGTGTGTTTACTCGTGATCAATTGCTCGATGCCGTGTGGAAAGAAACTCCCTTCGTAACCCCGCGCTCGATCGACGTTTACGTGCGGCGGTTGCGGGAAAAAATCGAGATCGATCCCCGGCATCCGAAGTATCTGAAGACGCTGCGCGGAATTGGCTATCGTTTCGAGGCGACGCCAAAGTAAAGCACTGTTTTTGCCGCCTCTCCAGGGTTTTCTTCAGCGGGCCCCGTCAGGGATCCCACCCGCTAACTATCCCTCCAAGCGCACGTCTGTAGTATGTTGTTCCGAGGCCATACGGACCGTCTGCAGCACTGTCCCAGGCTGCTTGGAACCTGCGTCTTCCTATGTGCGTACCATCAGAGGCTATTGCAAATCGTTCCAATCTTGTGAGTTTCCGGAAAAGAGGACCGATGTTCATTCCCAGAATTATCCTTCATCTGCTGTTCCTGGCTTTGCCTCTTGCTGTGTGGGGACAAAGCGCGACACTTAACTCCGCCGCCGGAACTGGCGGTGGCGCGGAGGAGACAAAATCGGCGCCCAAGCTCGAACACTTTGATCCAACCCTGGTCGACAAGGAATTGAATCCTTGCGACGATTTCTACAAGTATTCCTGCAATAAATGGCTTACCGCCAACCCGATTCCGCCCGACCAGGTGTATTGGAGCACGGGCAGCGGACTGGAACTATGGAACGAGAACGTGGAGCGCGAAACCTTGGAAGCCAGCAGCAAGAATGACTCCAAGCGCAGCGCTGTGCAGCAGAAGATCGGCGATTACTGGGCCGCGTGCATGGACGAGAGCGGTATCGAGGCAGCCGGAGTTAAACCTTTGCAACCGGAACTCGACCGCATTGCCACCCTGAAGTCCAAGAAAGAAATCACGCTTGAAATCGCCCACCTTCATCATTTATTTCCCGGCGTGTGGGAGCAAGGCAACAATCAGACGAACGCCGCCCTCTTTGGCTTTACCGGGCAGCAGGACTATGACGATGCTTCCAAGGTGGTGGCGCAGATCGATCAGGGCGGACTGAGTCTGCCGGGTCGTGATTACTACATCAAGACTGACGAAAAGTCGGCGGCAACGCTTAAGAAATACCGGACACACGTACAGAAGATGTTCGTGCTGGCGGGAGAAAAAGAAACACAAGCCAGCAGCGATGCGGAGGTTGTAATTGCACTCGAAACGGCCTTAGCTCAGGCGCAGATGGATAACGTCAAGCGCCGCGATCCGAAGAACGTCAACAACAAGATGAGCCTAGCCCAGATCCGTGCACTTACGCCTTCGGTGGATTGGGATGTTTACCTGAAAGCGGTGAAGGCGCCGGCCAGCGATCACTACATCGTCACTTCGCCTGACTTCTTTCGCGCCGAGGAAAAACTGCTGGCGGAGCATCCCCTGGAGCACTGGAAAACCTACATGCGCTGGCAGGTCATTCACCGGTCCGCGCCCTATTTGACCAAAGCTGTGTCGGACGAGAATTTTGACTTCTTTGCGCGCACGCTGGCCGGCCAGGAGCAGCAACTTCCGCGTTGGCGGCGCTGCACTGAGGCCGCCGATCGCGACTTGGGCGAGGCTCTGGGGCAGGCGTATGTTGACCGCGCCTTTCCAGCCGAGAGCAAGGCACGCACGATCGAAATGGTGCATGCCATTGAACGGGCGATGGGGGATGACATTGAAAGCGTGAGTTGGATGACGCCGGCCACGAAGGCACAGGCCATCGTCAAGTTGAAGGGAATTGAAGACAAGATCGGCTATCCTTCGCACTGGCGCGACTATTCCAGCGTCAAGGTAGTGCGCGACAGCTATCTTGGCAACGTGGGACAGGCTTCGTCGTTCGAGTTCGAGCGCTGGGTGGCGAAGGTTGGCAAGCCCGTGGACCGCAGCGAGTGGACCATGACACCACCCACCATTAATGCCTATTACGATCCGCAGTTAAACACCATTAATTTTCCCGCCGGCATCTTGCAGCCGCCGTACTTCGAAAAGGCGATGGACGATTCCGTGAACTACGGCGCTATCGGCATGGTTATTGGACACGAACTTACCCACGGGTTCGACGATCAGGGCCGCAAGTTCGATGCTCAAGGCAACTTGCGCGACTGGTGGACTGCCGAGGATGCCAAACAATACGACGAGCGCGGTAAATGCATTTCTGACGAGTACACCCAGGAAGTTCCCGACGCGGGTCCCGGAGTGAAGCAGAACGGCTTGCTTACCCAGGGCGAAGACACGGCGGACAATGGGGGCATTCATCTGGCGCTGAACGCTCTGGCAGCTGAACTGAAAAAGCAAGGCAAAGGGCTCGACGATCAGGGTCCGGACGGATGGACCTATCGCCAGCGCTTCTTCCTGTCCTACGCCTATTCGTGGTGCGCGAATGTGAGGCCGGAAGTGGCCCGACTTATCGTTACTACGAACCCGCACTCGCTGCCCATCTTCCGCATCGACAATGTGATTTCGAATATGTCGGAGTTTGCCCAGGCTTTTGGCTGCAAGCCGGGACAAAAGATGGTCCGGGCCAATGCTTGCCGGGTATGGTGAGCGGACGATCTTCCCGATAAAAATGGGCCAGCCCTCGGGCTGGCCCATTTGTTTTCCAACGTCTGACTTTGTCTAGCGGTTGATGTCATCCTTCGACTGCAGGCGCTTCACGTAGCCCTGCAGGTTGGATTTGTTGGAATCGGGCGCCGTCGTAAGCGCGGTTTGCATCTCCTTCACCGCGTTGTCGAAATCACCCTGGCCGCTATAGACGCGCGCCATACCGACGTGAGATGTCCACTCGGCTGGGAACTTCTTCGCGTTTGAGCGATAGAGCGCGAATGCTTCTTCGTGCTTCTTCTCACCCTGTAACTGGCGGCCATAAAAATAAAGTTGCTGTGCGGACGCCTTTTCGAGTGCTTTACTGCGAAAAGCCGAGGCGTCGTCTTTGCGGCCCATGGCCACCAGAATGAGAGACTTGTTCATCAGATTGTCGAAGCGCTCTTCGGTCTGGATGGATTTGTCTTCATCCTTCAGGGCCTCGTCCAGATTAGTTTTACTTGTGAGGAAATAGTTGGCGGCATCGTCCCAGCCCTCCCAGTAATATTGATTGAGCCCGCGTATCTGCCGGTTAATGCTGGCTTCGACGATGTCGTTTACTTTGACCGCAACTTTGAAGGGCACCGCGACCTTATCCCAGCGCAGAGTAATTACGGTGGAGTCCGGTTTGACGTCATCGAAGTCGTAGGTCAGCGCATCGTGGAATTCGGCAGTTTGCGGCTTCACGGTGACTCGCAATGCATCCTCATCCTGTTTGTAGGTAAAGCTTCCCCACGCGCTCGACATCTTTGAGAAGATCACCGTCCACTGATTTTCGCCGGGGATCATGTGCACGCCGTAGGTTCCCTTGTCGAGCGGCTGGCTTTCGATGCTGACCGGATCGGTGAAGGTGATCGTAGTGTTCTCGTTCGCTCCCGCGCGCCAGACCTCTCCGTAAGGTACGACTTTGCCCCAGATTTGGCGGCCATTGGCCAGCGGCCGGTGATAGTTAACGGTGATGTCGGTAATGCCAATGCGCTGCGTCACCAAGGCGTGCTGGCTCTGCCGGGGCAGATCGAGCATCAAGGTTTGGGCGTGGCAAAGACTGACCACCGACAAGAAACTGGATAACAAAACAAGCAGACGGGTTCTGTGCATAGAAGACCTCCTTTTTTCTGGTGGGAAAACAGCTGATTCAGTCGCAACCTGGGATAAAGCGGTTAGATAGAGCGCCGCGCCTGACTGCTGTGCTGATTGGCTTAGACGGGTGGGGGATGCCAAAGTAAGCAATCGAAGGGATCGGCCGGGGAACGGAAGATTTATCCGGGTGATGGGTCAGTTTCAACCCAAGCAAGCTTTGCAACCAGAGGTTTGTCGAAGAGTGCCATCTCCTCGTGCGTTGGTGCTTGGAACATCTCGAACCATCGGGACAGTGCATCGCGGTCTACGCGTGGATTCTCCAAGCCCCGGCGTTGAATCCTGTCGAAAAGGACTTCGGCAGGTGCGGAGAGATAATGCAATTCGACGGCAGCGCCCAGGGCCCGGGCTCCGAGCCGCAAGGTATCCCGCTCGGACCTTCCCCAAGTGCCCCATTCGATGATTACAGTAAGACCGAGTGCGAGGAGTTCTTGACCGAA
>JAUTWY010000021.1 GCA_030838305.1 Acidobacteriaceae bacterium | reverse complement strand
GAAATCGAACCGGTGTATCTCGAAACCATGGGCAGAGAACTGAATGAACCCCCAGCGAAGAAACCGAGTGGGAGCGTACGTGAGGCATTAGCAGCGCAACGGAAGGCAGGATAAAAGGACGGGCATGTAGCGCCAGGAAACGACAATAGTCAAAATAAACTCGAAAGGCACCAGAGAGGACAGGATTCCCGTCCTTTTTGTTTACAATTGAAGCTTCGTTTCAGGTCTGCTTGGGGCCGTCGTACAGCAAGCCTCAGCAGCACTGTCATTCAGTGAACTTCATTCATGGAAAACGTAATTCTCGTCACAGGCGGAGCAGGTTTCATCGGGTCTAACTTCATCCTGCAACGGATGGAACTGGATCCAGCTTCAATTGTGAACCTGGATACACTCACCTACGCCGGAAATCTGCATAACCTGGCGGCAATCGCGAACGAGCAGCGCTATGAGTTTGTTCAGGGTGATATTGCGGACCGCCAGTTGGTGCGACATTTGTTGAACCGTCGCAAGCCGCGGGCAATTGTGCACCTTGCCGCTGAGAGTCACGTGGATCGCTCGATTCGCGGGCCCGATGACTTCATCCGTACCAACGTTGGCGGGACTTTTGCGTTGCTGGAAGAGGTGCGGGCATACTGGCGGGGCCTGGCTGATCAGGACAGGAAGAACTTCCGCCTTCTGCACGTTTCCACGGACGAAGTCTTCGGTTCGCTGGACTCTGAGGATCCAGCATTTTCTGAAACGACTGCTTACGCCCCCAATAGTCCGTATGCCGCGTCGAAAGCTGCTTCCGATCATCTGGTGCGGGCCTATCACCACACTTATGGATTGCCGGTCCTGACCACAAATTGCTCGAATAATTATGGACGATTCCAATTTCCAGAGAAATTAATTCCGCTGATGGTCCTGAACGCGCGAGACGGCAAGCCGCTGCCCGTTTACGGTGATGGCCAGAACGTGCGCGACTGGCTCTACGTCGAGGATCACTGCGAAGCGATTGCGACGGTCCTGGATCGAGGAAGAGTGGGAGAGACTTACAACATTGGCGGCGGTAACGAGAAGCGCAACATAGAAATCGTCGAGACCATCTGCGACACTGTGGACGAGATGGCAGGTCGCCGCGGACCTTCGCGCCGCCAGCTGATCACCTTCGTAAGGGATCGCCCCGGGCATGATAGGCGTTACGCCATGGATGCGCGCAAGATTGAGCGCGAACTCGGCTGGCGTCCTCGGGAAACATTTGAGAGTGGAATACGCAAAACCGTGCGCTGGTATCTCGAAAACGCAGACTGGGTCCGTGACGTGACCAGCGGCAGTTACCGGCAGTGGATCGCAACACACTACTCTTCTTGAATTGCAATCGTGACCAGCACGAGAACTTATGAAACAGGCGTCCAATCAGTCTGGCTATAAGGGAATTATTCTGGCAGGCGGTTCGGGAACTCGTTTGTATCCCTCGACGCATGCGATGGGAAAAAGCCTGTTGCCGGTTTACAACAAACCAATGATCTATTACCCGTTGTGCACGCTGATGCTGGCGGGAATTCGCGACATCCTTCTTATCACCACTCCCGAAGATGTACACCACTTCAAGATGTTACTAGGAGATGGAAACCAGTTTGGCATCCAGTTGCGATACCAGGTGCAGCCGAAACCAGAGGGGATCGCGCAGGCATTCTTGCTGGGGAAAGAGTTTCTTGAGGACGACGCTTGTGCCCTGGTACTGGGCGACAATATTTTTTATGGGCATGACCTGGCCAAGGACCTCCGGGAAGCGACAACCGTGGCTCGGGGCGCGCGCATATTTGCTTATCCCGTTCACGATCCTGAGCGCTACGGTGTTGTGGAGTTCGACGCCGCGGGACGCGCCCTGAGCATAGAGGAAAAACCAAAGCGGCCAAAGTCGCGTTACGCGGTGACTGGAATCTATTTTTACGATAACCAGGTAGTATCGATCGCGGAGTCGTTAAAGCCCAGCGCGCGAGGAGAGTTGGAAATCAGTGATGTGAACCGGGCCTATCTGGAACGTGGCCAGTTGGAGGTCGTGGTCATGGGGCGAGGCATGGCCTGGCTGGACACGGGCACGCATGAGTCCCTGATGGATGCTTCGCTCTACATCCAAGCCATCGAAAAAAGGCAAGGCCTGATGGTGGCCTGCCCCGAAGAGATCGCGCTTCGATCCGGTTATATTACCGCAGAGCAGGTCGAGCAGAGCGGCAATGCAATGAAAAATAACAGTTACGGTGCCTACTTGCTACAACTCTTGCGGGAGAAGGTATTCTGATGAATGCAACTCCAGCAATTCGTTGTGCGATGGATGCCATCAAGAAAATCTCGACCTCGTTGCCCGGCGTCTTCATTCTCGAGCCGCGGGTTTTTGGGGATGAGCGTGGTTTTTTCTTTGAGAGTTACAACCAGCGGAGTATGGCGGATGCGGGAATTGCTGAGCCCTTTGTGCAGGATAACCATTCCTGCTCCTCCCGCAATGTTCTGCGCGGCTTGCACTATCAGATAAAGCATCCGCAAGGAAAACTTGTACGCGTTGTCGAAGGAGAAATCATCGATGTGGCTGTAGATCTGCGACGTAGTTCCCCGACCTTTGGCCGCTCGGAAGCGGTGCGATTATCCGGCGAGAATAAGCGCATGTTGTGGATCCCCGCGGGATTTGCGCACGGATTCCGCGTGCTCTCGGAGAAAGCCCACGTGCTTTATAAGGCTACCGACTTCTACGCGCCAGAAGACGAGCGAACGCTTGCCTGGAACGACGCCGATCTCAAGATCGACTGGGAACTTCAAGGCGAACCGATCGTATCAGCCAAGGATCAGCGCGGCGTCGCCTTCCGGGACGCCGAAACCTACAATTAGATTCCGATGCGAGTCACAATTTTTGGCGCCTCCGGTCTGCTGGGCCAGGATCTTATGCGCGAATGGCGCGGAGACGTTGTGACCGGGCTCAGTTCGCGCGATGCAGACATCCGCGATGGGAAGCGGGTGGAGATGCTAGTGCAGGAACAAAAGCCCGACTGGATTGTGCTCGCCGCGGCTTACGCAGATGTTGACGGATGCGAACGCGATCCAGAACTGGCCTTTGCGGTCAATCGCGACGGCGCGTTGAATGTCGCGAGAGCCGCCAAGATGGCCGGGGCGCGCCTGTTGTTCCTCAGTTCCGATTACGTCTTCGATGGAAGGAAAACAGCACCGTATGAGATCAACGACGCTCGCAATCCGCAAAGCGTTTATGGACGCAGCAAAACTGAGGCTGAGATCAGGCTTCTGGAACTGCTCCCGAGCTGTTGCATCGTTCGAACGTCGTGGCTATTTGGACTTGGTGGAAAATGTTTTCCCGACACCATCTTGAAGCTCGCTGCCAGCCGGCTTGCGCTCGACGTCGTCAACGATCAGCGCGGTTGCCCGGCCTATACGGTCGACCTGGCGCGCGCCATTATTGAGTTATGCCGGAAGAATGCGGAAGGAATTGTGCACGTGACCAATACCGGGGATTGCACCTGGTTTGAGTTTGCCGAGGAGATTGTCCGCAGCGCAGGGCTCAGCACGGCAGTCCGGCCGGTGAGCAGCGTTGTGCTGGCACGTCCAGCGCCTCGCCCCGCATATTCAGTACTGTCGCCGGCCAGCCTGCAAGCATTCGGACATTCAATGCCCTCCCGGGGCGATGCGCTGCGTCGCTATCTGGAAGACCGGCTGAAATAAACCTACGGCGCCGATATTGCTTCGCCTTTGACCGCCCTGCTACGATTGCCGGAGCCCGCCCGAGGATCGCGTGAAATTAATCCAAAACTATATCGACGGCCGATTCGTGTCTGGGAAAAGCGAGTTCGCTGACATAAATCCGGCCGATGGGACGGTGATCGCACAGGTCAGCGAAGCCAGTGACGGGCAAGTGAATGACGCGGTGTGTGCGGCGCGGGGTGCGCTGCTTGGAGAATGGGGGCGGCTTGGCATCCGGGAGCGCACCTTGCGACTGCATCGGGTTGCCGACGCGATTGAAAGAAAGTTTGATTGCTTTGTGCGGGCTGAAGTCGCGGACACGGGCAAGCCGGTCTCTCTGGCTTCGAGGCTTGACGTTCCTCGTGCGGTGGCAAATTTTCGCGTCTTTGCCGACCTTGTGAAAATGTCTGGGCTGGAATCGTTTCAGACAGAAACCCCGGATGGTACCAATGCTCTGAACTACGCCGTCCGCAAGCCGTTGGGCGTGGTCGGCGTGATCACGCCGTGGAATCTCCCCCTGCTATTGCTTACCTGGAAAGTTGCCCCGGCGCTCGCTTGCGGAAACGCGGTGGTGGTTAAGCCATCGGAAGAAACTCCCGCCACCGCTGCACTACTTGCCGAGGCGATGCAGGATGCGGGAATACCCAATGGCGTCTACAACGTGGTGCATGGATTCGGGCCGGGATCTGCGGGAGAGTTTCTGACGCAGCATCCTGACGTGGACGCGATCACATTCACCGGCGAATCGAGAACCGGCGCGGCCATCATGAAATCGGTGGCGTGCACGGTGAAGCCAGTCTCGTTTGAGCTGGGCGGGAAGAATGCGGCAATCGTGTTTGCCGATTGCAATTTTGAGGAGGCGGTAAACGGCTTATCTGACGCGGTGTTTTTGAATACAGGGCAAGTCTGCCTGTGTGCCGAGCGCGTATACGTGGAACGCAAAATCTTCAGTTCATTGGTAGAAGCGCTGAAACGGAAAGCGGAGATCCTGCATCCAGGATGGCCGAACGACGAGAAGACTGATTTGGGTCCGCTGATCTCGGCGCAACATCGCGAGAAGGTGCTCTCCTATTACAAGCTGGCCGGCGAGGAAGGCGCTACGCTGGTGACCGGAGGCGGAGTTCCGGAATTTGGCGACAATCGCGATCAAGGCTTCTACGTGCAACCGACCATCTATACTGGGTTGCCGGAATCGGCGCGCTGTGTGCAGGAGGAAATCTTTGGACCGGTATGCCACATCGCTGCTTTTGATTCGGAAGAAGAAGCAGTCGCCATGGCCAATGACACGAAGTATGGGCTCGCGGCGTCGATCTGGACGAGCGATCTGAAGCGAGGCCATCGTGTCGCGCAGCAGATGAAGGTGGGCATCACGTGGGTGAATAGCTGGTTTCTGCGTGATCTGCGCACGCCCTTCGGCGGAGTGGGACTCTCGGGCATTGGCCGCGAGGGCGGGATGCATTCGTTGAATTTCTATTCCGAGCTGAATAATATCTGCATTCGACTGTGAGAGTGCGGTTGCGCGGCACCGGCAAAGCGACAAGCACACGAGAGCAAAACCAAATGACAAGCACGGACAGCAAAGTCATCGAAGCCCAAGCGGTTCCGCGGGGCAAGTATCCCCACGTGAAGCGTGCGGGTGACTTTTTGTTTGTATCCGGAACAAGTGCGCGGCGCGCCGACAACACGATCGTCGGCGCGGAAGTCGATCCATTAGGTACAACACGACTCGACATCCGCGCGCAAACGCGCGCCGTGATCGATAACATTCGCGATATCCTGCAGAGCACCGGGGCACAACTGCAAGACGTGGTTGAGATTTCCACCTACCTGGTGAATATGAATGATTTCGCCGGCTATAACGAGGTATATGGCGAATTCTTCGGCTACGACGGTCCGGCGAGAACGACGGTGGCCGTGCATCAGTTGCCGCACCCGCACTTGCTGATCGAGATTAGAGCTATGGCTTACAAGCCGCTGAAATAGGAGGCGCGATGGCATCCATCAAGAATTTGAAGGCTTTCGACTTTCAGGCCTGGATCGACGAGAACAAAGAGAAGCTTAAGCCCCCGGTGGGCAATGCCCAGGTTTGGGAAGACGGCGAGATGATGGTGACCGTTGTGGGTGGACCGAACCAGCGGCGCGATTATCACGACGACCCCACCGAGGAATTCTTTTATCAATTAAAGGGCAATATTTCGCTGCGTATCATGGAAACGCCGGGGAAGCCCCCGTTAGAAATCCCAATCAAGCAAGGCGAGATCTTTCTCTTGCCCAAGCACATGCGACACTCTCCGCAGCGGCCCGCTGACACCATCGGGATGGTGGTTGAAGTGCCGCGTCCCGAGGACTCCGTCGACGCCTTCGAATGGTTCTGTCCCAACTGCCATCAGTTAATCTACCGTGCTGAAGTCAGGCTGAAGAGCATTGTCAAAGACCTGCCGCCTCTGTTTGAACAATTTTATGGCAATGAGAGCAGGCGCAAGTGCAAGCATTGCGGCACGATTCATCCGGGCAAGTGAGCATGCAAGTCATCGACATTCACAACCACTTTTTCCCGGAGGCGTGGCCGGATCTGTCTGCGCGCTATGGCACGCCGAACTGGCCCTGGATCAAGCACACCGAAGCCGGGAAAGCTGACATTCTGGTGGGTGATCACTTCTTTCGGCATATTGATTCAGCGTGTTGGGATCCGGAGGTCCGGCTTCAAGAGATGGATCGCGACGGTATTGACTTGCAGGTCATGTCAGCGACGCCGGTATTGTTCGCGTATGAACGTCCAGTCGAACACGCCTTGGATTGCGCGCGTCTGTTCAACGATGCTGCGCTCCAACTTTGTAGCAGAGGAAAAGGAAGGTTGAAGTCACTGTGCCAGGTGCCGCTGCAAGATATTGATGCGGCTTGCAAGGAACTGAGTCGCTGCGTGCGCGACGGACACCTCGGTGTGCAAATTGGGAATCACGTTGGGAACAAGAATCTGGACGATCCCGGCATCGTAACGTTTCTTCATCACTGCGCGGATGAAGGCGCGGCGGTACTCGTGCACCCCTGGCAAATGTTCGGTCAGGACAGGATGCCGAAATACATGATGCCGTGGACGGTAGGCATGCCGGCCGAAACGCAACTGTCCGTGGTGGCGCTGATTTTGAGCGGAGCGTTTGATCGGCTGCCGCGCACGCTTCGGATTTGTTTCGCGCATGGCGGCGGCAGTTTCGCGTTTTTGCTGGGTCGACTGGAAAATGCCTGGCACCATCACCCCGTCGCGCACGGAGAGAGTCAACATCCGCCCAGTCACTATCTCAACCGTTTCTATACTGACTCTGCGGTGTTCGATCAGCGCGCGTTGCAATTCTTGGTAGAAACAATCGGAGCGGACCAGGTGATGCTTGGTTCGGACTATCCATTCCCTCTCGGTGAAGAACGCGTCGGCTCCCTTGTCCGACAAAGCAATTTGTTGGCTGATGTGAAGACAAAAATTCTCAGCGGGAATGCAGTGCGTTTCCTGGCGATGGTGGCCGAGATGTCTGAAGCTGCAGGTAAGACAGCGGAAACGGCTGCTCCCACAACGCCGCCAGCGTCGAAGCCCGGGCAGCTCACTTACAGCTCCTATTTGAAGGTTCCGGAACTCCTGGAGTTGCAGAGCCCGCAATCTTTGCCTCCGCACCATGATGAAATGCTCTTCATCCTCGTGCATCAGACTTACGAATTGTGGTTCAAGGAGCTGCTGCATGATCTCGATGCGGTGGTCGCGAATTTGCAAAAGGCCGGCCAGGCTCCGCAATCGCGCGATGAAGTATACGAGGCAGCTCGGCTTTTGCGGCGCTGCACCGAGATCACGCGAGTCTTGGTTGAGCAGTTCACCATTCTGGAAACCATGCTGCCCACCCATTTTCTGGCGTTTCGTGGCTTGCTGGAACCTGCCAGTGGGTTTCAGTCGGAGCAGTTTCGAGAAATCGAATTTCTATGCGGTTTGAAGGACGAGAAGATGCTGCGTTACCACCGTCCCACGCCCGAGGCTTATGCCAGTCTGAAGCGCCGCCTGGAAGAGCCTTCGTTGCGCGACGTATTCTTCGGCGCTTTAGAAGCAATGGGCAAACTGGCTCCTGGCAGCGAAACTGAGACGGAGAGAGATCGGTTCGAAGCGCGAGCCCGTGCGGTGCACGCGCTCTACAAGGATGAACATCATCATCGTGACTGGATCGACGTGTGTGAGCGGCTAACGGAATTTGACGAACTGGTGGTGAGCTGGCGGCTGCGCCACATCCAACTCGTCGAACGAATCATCGGCATCCGCATGGGTACCGGGGGAAGCGCTGGAGCCTCCTACTTGAAGCTGACGCTCGACAAGAAATTCTTTCCTGAATTGTGGGAGGCGAGGACGTTGCTGACGGAATGATGCCCTAGCCGGTGAATCACCCGAAGCGTGGGACTCGAATTCTCGCAGATGAAGTCATCACCTGACAAAATCACACTTATTGGAGCCGGCCTGAACGGCCCTTTGCTAGCCATTCTCCTCAGGGAGCGTGGATTCCCGGTTGCGATCTATGAGCGGCGTGCGGACATGCGTCGAGTCCGTTCGAGCGCCGGTCGTTCCATCAATCTGGCCCTTTCGACTCGGGGAATTTACGCCTTGCAGCAGGCAGACC
>JAUTWY010000014.1 GCA_030838305.1 Acidobacteriaceae bacterium | reverse complement strand
CGCAAAGTATGAAAGGGCCGGAACACGTCAAGAAAGGCTTCATGAATTACCTGAAATCCCAACGCTACGCTGACGGCGGTACTGAACCACGAGAAGTAGAAGTACACAAAGTAGCTGTATTTTGAGGCCGGAAAGACCACGATAAAGGTCAAAATCTGAGTAACAATGTAGGCGAAGAAGAACTTAAAAGCGCGGTGCTGGCCGCGACGGAACATGGCAATGGCAATCATCGTCTGGAGGACGGGATGTGCGATCCAGAGGACGCTATACAGAAGTCTGATTTTCTCGTTCATGGGGGCCAGACCTTAAGTTTCTCTCCCTAATGCAGTGCCAGAGCCAGTTGCACAGCCATGCACACGAATGGCGCGACGCCAATTCGTAGGAGAAAGGTAAACCATTTGACCCGAGCGTTCAATGTACTCAGGTAACCGAAAGTAACGTTACCTTCGTGCCATGGAGGCCCTCGAAGCCAGGAAGAACGATAAATCGCAAACAGCGTGGAGGGAGGAGCGAGTGGTCAAACTGTTGAGGCCATCTCGTCCCCAACAAACACGAAGTAGGAGCAGTTCCACAATGCGGTAGGCAAACTGCCACGCGGGCGTGCGGTAAGAATGATGTTGTACTCGCCGGTGCCGCCCTGGTTTATTTCTCTCAGAATATCAACCTGCGATGGTTGCTGCGCAGGCGAATCCTTTTCCGCCTCGATCACTGCCAGGCGCGCTAGGAACTCATGCAGGTCGGCGCCTCGCCCGTGCCCGGGGAGAAGAAATGAAACTTCCGCATCCTGCGAAGAGAAGTGCCACGCCAGCGACGCCGTCAGGTTCACCGCTCGTTCGTAGGCCCGGCCGGAGATCAGGCCAGCCGCGGGATTGTCGAAGACAATGCAGAGCTTGCGTTCATCCTCACGGCTGAATTCCCGTACCTTTAACGAGCCGGACTTTGCGGTAGCCTTCCAGTCCACGTGGCGCGCCGAGTCTTCCGGCATGTATTCGCGAATGCGATATAGGTCTGAGCCGCGTCCGCGAACAAAGCTTTCCCACTCTCCACGGACCAGCGGCAGAATTTCGAAGAGTTCGTCGGCGGGCTCGATATTCGGGTACACGACAATCTCTCGCTGCAGTGCGACGTCTCGCATCTTGGTGAGGAATGCAAAGGGAAAACGCGTGGCCACGGCGAAACTCGATTCGCAATAGCGGCCGCGGCGCTCAAAGCAGAGCTGTAGGTCAGCGGGCAACTCAGTTTTTGCCGGCAGGTACGGGAAATAAACCATCCCTTCAAAAATCCCCGGGGGCGGCGGCACTGAATCCACCCGCTTCACCTTCCAGTCGCGCATCCGGACCCATTGTTTTTGAGGAGCGCGGTTCAGCGGAAAGACGAATGTCGTGCGTTCCCATCGCCATTGCTTGCGAATTTGCTTTTCTTTGCGCACCGGCAACACCCGAATGGAAATGGCAGGCCAAAAACGCCTCGGGTTGCGCAGGACAATTCGTCCCAGTACCGGGCGTCCGGCAAACATGTGCTCGGGCAGGCGAATGTCGAGTTCGAGACCGCGCAGCACGAGCGCTGAAACCATCCCTGACACAAGGATGGCAGCCAGCATCGCTGCCACTACGATGTAGAGCAGGTTGTTCCCGGTATTCAGCGCCGCGATGCCAATGACCAGCGTGACCAGCACATAGACCACGCCCACTTTCGTGACTTCGTAGTGAAACGTCTGGCGCAAACGTTCCAGCGCCACGCGCCGCGCCAGGTGAGGTACAGTGACCAATCCCACAAACGCCGCCATCAACAGCGCGGCGGACGCCAGAAAAACCGATGCCCACACATTGCCCGCCTCACCCGATGCCGTGGAGAGCAATGCCGCCCCGAACGCCAGCCCCAATCCGACCAGTGCAAGCAGGAACTTTACCCACACTTCTCCCGTGGCCGACTGGAGCCACGCGACGACGGCGCCGCTCCTGACTGGAGTTGGATTCACAGGATTATTGTAAGTGGAACTCACTTCTCGAAGCCTAGCATCGCCGAAGGGAACGATCAACGAGAAGCAGAGTGCAGGGAAAGCCTTCGTAACCTGGCTAAAACCAAGGCTCATTCCTCTTTGCGGCAGGAAACCGATCTTAGTATTCCGAGAGCTCTTTCATGGCGCGGAAAAGATCGTTGGTCTGTGGCAGAATGGCATCTTCCAGTATTGGCTGGTAGGCCACGAATGTATCGGCGGCGGCGACGCGGCGCACCGGCGCATCCAGTTGATCAAAAAGCTGGTCGGCGATGCGCGCTGCGATCTCGGCGCCATAACCCCAGCTCAAAGTATCTTCGTAGGCCACGAGCGCGCGGTTTGTTTTCGCGACCGACGCGACAATCGTCTCCCAATCAAACGGATTCAGGCAGCGGAGATCGATCAACTCAACTTTCACGCCGTGTTCGCGCTCGAGCTTCTGCGCCGCCTGCAGCGCACGCGGCACTACGGCACCGTAGGTGATCACGGTCAAGTCCGTCCCGGGGAGCACGACCTTCGCTTTGCCGAACGGAATCATGTAATCCGAACCAGGATATGGGGCACGGCCGTAGGTTTCGCGATACAAGCGCTTGTGCTCGAGAAACAGCACAGGATCGTCACAGCGGATCGCGGTGCGCAGCAGTCCGGCTGCGTCCAACGCGTTGGAGGGGAACACAACGCGCAGTCCTGGCATATGCGTGAAGATGCTCTCGCCGCATTGCGAGTGGTAAATCGCGCCTCCAGTAAGATACCCGCCAATCGCGACTCGAATTACGATGGGACAAGAGAAAGCATTGTTCGAGCGCCAGCGGATCACCGAGAGTTCGTCGCGAATCTGCATGACTGCGGGCCAAATGTAGTCGAAAAATTGAATTTCAACGACCGGCTTTAACCCACGCGTCGCCATGCCGGTCGCGCGGCCCACGATGGCGGCCTCGGCCAGCGGAGAATTGAATACCCGGTCATTGCCGAATTCGCACTGCAAACCGAAGGTAAGTTTGAAGACTCCGCCCTTCCCTTTCACCAGCTTGCGCTTCAAATATTCGTCGCGGCTGCAGTCGGCAACATCCTCTCCGAAGATCACGATGCGCTCGTCGCGTTTCATCTCGTCGCGCAGGGTTACGTTGATCAGGTCGGCCATGGTCTTCGCCGCCGGCTTCTTGCCGTCAGCGGAATCCGGACCAACCGCCGCCTGCGTATCGAAGGCGGGGGAGGCCGGATCGATGTCCGGCGAATACACATATTGCATCACGCTCTCGGGCGCGGGCGGCATTGCTTCCAGAGCCTTGTCCACCGCGGCCTGCAGTTCTTCCTCGACTCGCTTTTCCAGTTCGTTGATGCCCTTCTCGTCGAGAATTCCCTCGCGCAGCAGGAACATCTGGGTGCGCGAAACCGGGTCGCGGGCCGCATCGCGCTCCCGCTCGGAGTCCGGACGATAGAGGCGTTCATCGTCGGAGAGCGAATGCGAATACGGCCGGATCACATGGGCGTGAACGAATGCCGGGCCGTGGCCTTCGCGGCAATACTGGGTTGCGCGCTGAAATGCGGCGCAACTCGCCACCGGGTCAGTGCCGTCGACTTCTTCGAAATGAAAATTTGGGAAGCCTGATACCAAACGCGAGATGCTGCCGCCGGCAGTCTGTACCTCGACCGGCACAGAGATCGCGTAACCGTTGTCCTGCACGCTGAAAATCACTGGCAGCTTGTTGAGAGCGGCGGCGTTCATCGCCTCCCAGAACTCACCTTCGCTGGTGGTACCGTCGCCGAGAGAGACGTAGGTAACTTCATCTCCCTGAAACTTCACATCCTTGAACTGGCGATAATCGGGCGCCCCATTTTTCGCGTTCTTTGTGACCGATGGAGCCTCCGCAGCTTTCGGATGCCGGGCGAAATACCGACCCGCCTCGGCGCATCCCACCGCCTGAAGAATCTGCGATCCCGTGGGCGACGACTGGGTCACGATATTCAGCCGCTTGTATCCCCAGTGCGAGGGCATCTGCCTGCCGCCGGAACTGGGATCTTCGGCAGCGCCGACCGCCTGAAGAAACATCTCGAGGGGCTTGGCGCCGAGGCTGAGGCATAAAGCGCGATCGCGATAATAAGGATAGAACCAGTCGTAACCCGGCTTCAGCGCCATTCCGGCCGCCACGCCGATGGCCTCATGGCCCGCACCCGACATCTGGAAGAAGATCTTTTGTTGGCGCTTGAGCAGGATTTCCCGGTCATCGATGCGCCGGGAGGTATACATGATGCGGTAGGCTTCGATCAGTTGCTGGGGGGGAAGGCCCTCGTAGTTACGGGATTTCTTTCCGCCTGCTACCGACAGCTTGGGATCAGTTTTTGTCGTCGCCATCCAATTCCCTGACGAGTGCCTTATGAATATTCCGGCTCATGAATAAGGTGCTAAGTATTACCGGCTAGTTGCCATTGTAAATCGGAATTGGGAACCCGAAAACACCAAAGTTCTGGTCCGCCGAGCGATCGAGCCTAAGCGGCAAGCTTGCACCGATCTGGCAGTTTTGACATGCGTTCGAGCACCTGAATGTATTTCTCCGCGGTCTGGCTTCGGGGAGAACTTTCGCACGATGTATTCCCTGCCATTCCTTCCCATTTCGCGAGCTAATTCAGGATTCGTGGCAAAGAGCACACCGCATTCACCAGAGCGTCGGGTTCTCCGGTTCGATCACAAGCCCGCCGCGGGCCTCTTCGAGGATCGAGCGTGCTTGTCCGTCTACGCCGAGGATTGGTGCCTGAAGGGATCCAGAATCGCAGCCGGCGATTCCCTAAGCCTATTTCGACGCCCTCTTTGCCAGCATCCATGGAGAATGACAGTGCCACTGTCATCAGGCCCGCGTTGCGCAAGAGATTTTGTGGCGCGTTCCGGCATGTCGGCAGGCACACGCGTGTTATGGCCAACGATGCCGAAAATTCCGTACATCCGAACGGTCGCTCCCTCAGGCTTAGCAGATAACATTACGAGAATGCCTCGCCTGAGGAGATACAAGACATACTGTCTTCGTTTTTGTGATGTTGCTAACTTCCGCGATCGCGCTTGACACCGCCAGACGCCGTCATCAACAATCATTATTCAAATATCAGTTCTGAACCGGTCATCCGGCTCCCTGAATTCTCCACGAGGTATTTCATGTTGCTTGCCGCGCGCCTGGCAATCTTTCTCTGTCTGCCACTTATTCTCGCCGCTGTGCTTTCCGCCCAAAGTATTACGGTCACCCAACCCACCATCTGGGCTTCCAAACCGGATGTGGCGGCTTTTGAGAAGATCGAGAACGACCGGCTCGCTGCCGGCCAGCGTGCGATTGAGACGCTAATCGCGGTGAAAGGCCCGCGCACGATTGAAAACACGCTCGTTCCCTACGACGAGGCCGTCCGCCAAAATAACTCAGCGGGCTATTTTGCCGGACTGATGGAGCAGGTCCATCCCGAAGCCACCTTTCGCGATCACGCCACGGCTATGGTCACCAAAGCCAGCGCCGCCCAAACCGCCATCGCCCTGAATCACGACGTCTACAACGCGCTCGCCGCTCTCGATCTATCCAAAGCCGACGCCGTCACCCGCTATTACGTCGAGCGACAGCTTCTCCAGTTCCGTCTCGCCGGCGTCGACAAAGACGACGCTACCCGCGCCCGCCTCAAAAAACTCAGCGATCAGGCCACCGAACAGCAGTCCATGTTCGATCGAAACATCTCCGACGGCCAGAAAACAATTGAGGCCGATGCCTCCGAACTCGATGGCTTGCCCCAGGATTACATCGACCGTCACAAGCCCGGCACCGATGGCAAGATCCACATCACCACGAATTATCCTGACGCCCTGCCCGTCTTTGGTTTCGCCAAGAGCGATGCCCTGCGCAGCCGCCTGAATATTGCCTTCAACACCCGCGCTTACCCGAAAAACCAGGAAGTCCTCACCCGCTTGATGAAGACCCGCTACGAGATCGCGACTCTTCTCGGCTTTTCCAACTGGGCCGACTACAACGCTGCCGACAAGATGGCGGCCAAAGGCCATAACATTGCAGACTTCATCCAGCAGGTCGACGACGCTTCCCGTCCGCTGGCCAAGCGTGAGTTCGACATGTTGCTCGCGGAGAAGCAAAAGACAGATCCTGAGGCCAAGGAAATTTGGGACTACGAACGAAGCTATCTTTCCGAATTAGTTCGCCGCTCCAAGTATGATTTCGATTCTCAATCCGTGCGTCCGTATTTCCCGTTCGTGCAGGTGAAGCAGGGAATTCTCGATGCCGCCGCCGAATTGTTCCACGTCACCTTCCAACCGGAACCGAATGTTCCTTCGTGGGATCCTTCCGTCGAGACCTGGATCGTGATCGACCGCGGGAAGCCCATCGGGCGCTTTTATCTGGACATGCACCCGCGTCCCGGCAAGTTTAGCCACGCTGAAATGGCCCCCGTGCTCGACGGCATCCGCGGCAAGCAATTGCCCGAAGCCATTCTCGTCTGCAACTTCCCCGTACCCACCGCCACCGACGCCGGCCTTATGGACTACGGCGACGTCGAAACTTTCTTCCACGAATTCGGCCACCTCATGCACCACATCCTTGGTGGCCAGCAGCAGTGGGCCGGTATCACCGGCATCAGCATGGAGTCCGACTTCGTAGAAGCTCCTTCGCAAATGCTTGAGGAATGGATTCGCAGTCCGCAGGTTTTAGCCAAGTTCGCCCGCCACTACAAAACTGGCGAACCGATTCCCGCCGAACTGGTCGCCCGCGCCAACCGTGCTTCCGCCTTCGGACGCGGCTTCTGGGTCGCGCGACAGAATTCCTTCAGCGCCATTTCCTACGACATCTACAACACCAAGCCGGAAAATGTCGACCTCGACAAAGTCACGCTCGACGCCAACCGCAAATACACTCTTTTCACTCCATTGCCCGAAACCCACATGTGGGCGTCCTTCGGACACCTCGGCGGGTACTCCTCCGCCTACTACACGTATCTATGGGACAAAGTGATCGCGGAAGATTTTTTCCTGCAGTTTGATCACAAGAATCTGCTGGCCGGCGACGCCCCCATGCGCTACCGCCGCGTCGTTCTTGAGCCTGGCGGATCGATGTCAGCCAACGATCTGGTCAAGAACTTCCTGGGCCGTCCGCAAAACATGGTTGCCCTTCAGCATTGGATGGCCGAAGAATTCGACTCCACGCCGGTCAGCGCGAAAGCCTCCGGCGAATAATTCGTGTCGCTTGCGCCCACCGTGAGCTGCCCGGAGTCCCGGCGGACAGAGAGACTGACGACATATTCGGTTTTCTCGTCGCCAAAGGCACTATTAGGGTGACGTCGTGTCGCCTGCATTTCGCCTCGAAGACTGGGGCAATCTCAGTTGATTCTGGTTGATACGCATGTTGTTGTCTGTCTGGCCCTCGACCCGAAACGAATCTCAAAGAACGCAAGGTTGGCGATTGATGAGGCACGGCAAAAGGGCGAGGGGCTGGCCATTTTTGACACTACGCTCCTCGAGGTGACGAATCTGTATAGCCAGGGACGCCTAGCACTGGCGATCAGTCTCGAATCGTTCCTATCCGAGGTAGAGCGCCGATTTATTGTCCTTCCGATCAACGCGAGCATCTGTGTCCGGGCAGCTTTGCTTCCATCTACATATCCGAAAGATCCAGCCGATCGAATCATTGGAGCCACCGCGTTGGTAGAAGGTCTCTCTTTGCTCACCGCCGACCGGGAAATCCGTCATTTCCGCTCGCTTCCGACCGTCTGGTAAGAGAAGTATCTGCCGCGATTCCATCAAGAGGGTGCCGCCTCCGCTTTCTCTTTCCTCGAAAATCTGCTTAAATCAAGGGATACGCAACACTCAGGCGCGCGCCTGGGTTCCTACAAATCGTGGTAGATATTCATTCTCACATTCTTCCGGAAGTAGACGACGGTTCCAAGTCCTGGGACATCTCCGTCGCCATGTGCCGCATGGCGGCGGCCGACGGCATCACTCACCAGGTCGCCACGCCTCACGCCAACGACCGCTACCATTACGACCGGCCTTATCTTCAAGGGTTGATAGCTCACCTGCAGGGTCTGGTGGGCAATGCGCTCACGTTGAGCCTGGGCTGCGACTTCCATCTTTCGTATGACAACCTGCAGAATGTGCTCGCGGATCCTTCCCGCTACGCCATCGAAGGTTCTCGCTACATGCTGGTTGAGTTGAGCAATTACAGCGTCCCGCCGCAAACCACCGACTGTTTTCTGAAGCTGGGGGACCGCGGTATCACTGCGATCATCACCCACCCCGAACGTAATCCGATTCTGCGCGAGAATCTGCAACGGGTCGTGGAGTGGGCTGAGCAGGGGTGCGTGATTCAAATGACCGGATCGGCGCTCACAGGTTTCTGGGGAGAACGCGTGCGCCGCGCCGCGCACTGGCTTTTGGAGCATGATGCCGTGCACGTACTGGCCACCGATGCACACGACATGGAAAAGCGTATCCCGGTGCTCTCGACTGCCCGTGATGCGGCGGCGGAGATCAAAGGCGACGAAGTGGCGCAAGCCCTTGTGGACGCCAATCCGCGAGCAATCATCAATTCGCAGCCGCTCCCTTATTTTCCCCGGCCCGTGGTCGGAAGCTACCGCAAGACGTCGGGTGCCCAACGGCGATAACAGGTGGCAGGTGGCAATTAGCAGGTCGCAATTAGCAATCAGGCTTAAGCACTAGGTATCGAAACCCCTTCAATTGCTGAGTGCTAATTGCTTTACTGCGGGCCGGAAGCATCCTGGCCAGGAGTCGCCGATGGCGGGTTCATACGCGCGCCGGGATCGGCGCTGTTTGAGGTAGGGGTCAACGCTGCCGCGCGCGGAGCAGACGGCCCGGTGGTCATCGCGCTCTCCGGATTCAGCAGGTGGTCATGGCTGGGGCCGAGTCCTAGACTGATCAGCGCCCGAGAATCTGGCACCGTCTTCGCTTGCCACCCATGGTCCGCCTGATAGCGCCGCATGGCATCTTCGCTGGACTGATTCCACGTACCGGACGCGCTGCCGCTCAGGTAGTGCTCGCGGATCAAAGCTGCCTGGATAGCTTGAGCGCGCTCCGGCTCAATCTTCTGTTGGCCTCGCACTGTTTTTCTTCGTCCCGTCCTCCCGCGCCTGGCCTTGGACTTGGTGCTTTGCGCCGTTGAAGCTGTACTCAATGGCTGCTTATCGGCTGCGAGCTGCGAAGGAGGATGCGCTCGCCGCCGCAAACTGGAAGTGGACGCAGTTGTCTTCGCCGTCGGATTCTTCGTGGGTTTCTTAAGATTCGATGTCTTGGTCTTAGCCCTGGGCTTAGGTTTGCGAACGCCTGTATGCGAAGTTGACGCGGAAGCCTGAGTGCCGGAGCCTGCGGCAAATAGCGGGCACGATGAACTGCAGGCGAAGATCAGCGCCAGAACGCAGCCCGCACTCATCCATCCCCGCAGTTTCGCGCGATGCCTCTGTTCTTGTTCCAACGTCAAACCTCAGAATGCACGCCGCTCCGCTGGTCTGCGCATTCTCTCTGAGACAAGAAACCCAGGAAAACAGACCCCACTGGAACTGGCATTGTAATCATCCCCCATTGTGGGAGGCAACGCCAGTTCCGGTCGGGCTAGTACCACGGTTACGGAAGAGTTCCCGCCATGAAGATGGTTCCATCTTGACGAGACGCGCCTCGCGGGCGGACCAGGAACACGACGTCCTGACCACTCTTCAGACTTGACTCCGCCTTGGCGAAATCCGCCTCGCTATCGATTGGCTGTTTGTTGATTTCAAGGATGACGTCGCCGCGCCCCACTCCGATGTCTTCGGCGAAGGATCCGCCTTTGACATCCTGCACGATCACACCTTTGCCCGACTGAATGTCAAGCCGGTCGGCCATCTCCGGCGTCAGCTTACGAACTGTGATGCCGAATTTGCTCTGTTTGGGGGTGCTCTCGTCGCTGCTAGTCTCGTCCTCGTTCAGGCGTGCCGCGAACAGCTTGGAACGGTCAGCAACGGTCACGGTCGTGTCCTGCTGCTTACCATTGCGCAGGAAGCCGAGCTGCACCTTGGCTCCGGGCTTGCGCGAAGCAATGTCTGCCACCAACTCCGCCCCCTTTGCCACTTTCTTGCCATCGACGCTGTTGATGGTATCGCCCGCCTTCAGGCCTGCCTGATCGGCTGGACTGCCGGCGACAACGAAGGACACTGTTACGCCCGTGCCTGCGCCATAGACCCGCGCGATCGCCGGATTTTCCACCGAGTTAAATTCGATCCCGATGGAGCCACGCGCGACACGGTGATCGGGCCCAATTAACTGGTTGTACACCTGCACCACGGTGTTGGACGGAAGGGAGAAACCCACGCCCGCATAGGCATTGGTTTCGCTCAGAATGGCCGTGTTGATTCCGATTACTTCCCCGTCAAGGTTGACCAGCGGACCCCCAGAATTGCCGGGGTTGATCGCGGCATCCGTTTGAATGAAGGTCTGAAACTGGCGGTTCGGGACGATGTCCCGGCCCTTGGCGGAAACAATGCCGGCGGTGACAGTACCCACCTGGCCAAAAGGACTGCCAATGGCCAATACCCAATCCCCCACCTGCATGCTGTCAGAATTGCCTAACCTGGCAGATGGCACGGGGCGGTCCATGTCGATCTTGATGACCGCCAAATCAGTCTCCTGATCTTGTCCGATCACCTTGGCGTCATGTTGCACGCCCGGAGGATCATCCTGCAGCCGCACCCGGATTCGGTCCGCCTTCTCCACCACGTGCCGGTTGGTAACGATGTAGCCCTTGGGATCGACAACCACGCCAGAGCCCAAAGAACGCTCGCGAATCGAATTGTCGCCCCCGGGTCCACCCTGCCCGCCAGGCCCGCCAAAGAAGCGGTTAAAGAAATCATCCATGCCACCGCCGCCGTCCGGATCTTCCGGCATCTGCCCGCCGCGACGCCGGCGCTGAGTCTTGATGGTCGATTCCGTATTGATGTTAACGACACTCGGTCCTAATTGCTTGGCAATCTGCGAAAACTGATTGGAAAGTTGCTTTGGAGAAGGAACGGACAGCGGAGTCGCGTCGGAAGACTTCTGTCCCTCTTTGCCCTTCACTCCAAAAGAAACCACTGTACCAATCAAAATACCCACGGCCAGCGTAGCCACAATGCTGAAAGAAGAAACCCATCGACGGGTTTTGATGCGCACCCACATTGCACGCGAATCCATAAACCTGCTGTCCTCCGAAAACTGTATCAATCCTGAATTATACCCGTTTGGAAAGCGACGCCCCAGAGCCGGAACCGCCTTGAATATGAGATCACACCCTCAGCGATCCGCTTAGTATTGTATTAGACGCACGAATACAGCATTTCGTTTTATGGAACGAAAAAGAATTCGCTATAAGCAAATGCCGATAGTACGAACCTACTACTTTGAGCTGTTCTTGAGCTCTATTTCGTGGCCTCGTACACCGTCTTGCCGCCGAGCACGGTGCGCAACACCTTGGTCGCCATCAATTTCTCGGCGGGCGCCGCCGTGATGTCGCGATCGAGCACCACGAAATCCGCGAGCATCCCGGGCGCTAGCCTGCCCTTTTCTTTCTCCTCAAATTCGGCGAAGGCGGAGCCGCTTGTGTAAGCGGCGATGGCCTGGTCCATCGTGAGCTTCTGCTCGGAGAAGAATTCCTGCTTGCCGTCCTCGCTTTTGCGGGTGACGGCGGCGTAGAGCCCTCGCAGCGGCGCGATGGGTTCAACCGGATAATCCGTGCCGAAAGCCAGCGTTACACCTTGATTCAAGAACGCCGCCCACGCGTAAGAAGTCGCGGCGCGCTTTGGCCCGAGCCGGTCCAGAACCCAGCGCATGTCGGTAAGCACATGACTGGGCTGCATCGAAGCGATCACTTTCAATTCTTTGAAACGCGCGATTTGGGCGGGCGTAGTGACTTGGGCGTGTTCAATGCGCAGACGGAAATCATTCCCCCCATTGGCGGCCTTTACTTTCTGTT
Organism: Acidobacteriaceae bacterium; assembly: GCA_030838305.1. Lineage (GTDB taxonomy): Bacteria > Acidobacteriota > Terriglobia > Terriglobales > Acidobacteriaceae > Sulfotelmatobacter. The sequence continues at coordinate 6,455 of JAUTWY010000014.1, read as the reverse complement.
CGCGCGCGGCTTTTTCGGCTTCGGCGAAGGCATCGAGCGCCATCTGCACTCCCTTGTCTCCGATAGCGTGAAAGCCAAGCTGGAAGCCTGCCAGCACGCGCTCCTTTGCCATTGCATTCAGTTTTTCGGCTTCGTACTGCGGCAGACCGGAGGCCTTCGGGTCATCCGAATACGGTTCCAGCATGGCGGCCGTATGCCCGCCCAGTGAGCCGTCCATAAAGGCCTTCAGCATTCCGGTGTGCAACATCAAATCGGACTGGGGATGCGAGTCGCGCCTTTTCTTCAAGTCTTCCACAGCGAGATCGAAGGGCTGCCAGGCCGAAATCCGGGCAGTCAGCTTGCCTTCTTTTTCGAGTTCTTCATAAATCTGGAAATTCTCCCAGTCTGGGGAATAATCCTGGGCGGACGTGACGCCGTGTTCGGCCAGATCCGCGAGTGCGCTTTCAATCCCCTGCCGCCGCTTCTCGTGGGTGGGATGGGGAATCACGGCCAGCACCGCGCCCTTCGCCTTCTCCCGAAGGATTCCGGTCGGTTGACCGTTGGCATCGCGGTCAATCAGGCCGCCCTCCGGGTCATGGCTGGCAATCGTGATGTCTGCCACTTGCAGCGCCCGCGTGTTGGCCACCGCGAGATGTCCGTCCACTCGATCCAGGTAGACGGGATGGCCGTCCGACACCTGATCCAGATCCCATCGGCTGGGCAGAGTCTTCACCGGAAAAATTGTCTCGTCCCATCCTCCGCCCAAAATCCATTCCCCTGGTTTAGCCGTCTGCACTTTGGCCAGCAGGCGCTCACGGAACTCCTCCAGCGTTTTCACGCCGGTCAAATTCACGTTTAATTTGTAGAGGCCGGCGTCGGCCAAATGCAGGTGAGCGTCGTTAAATCCGGGCATGACGAACCTTCCACCCAAATCAATGACCTGCGTCTGCGCGCCTTTGAACTTCTCAATCTCGGCATTCCTCCCCACTGCCTGAATGCGATCCCCGCGCACGGCGATGGCCTCCTCGCGGACCACTGAACTGAACTGCGCCGCCGCAGGCACGCCGGTATAAACATTGGCATGTGTGTAGATGATATCGGCCTTGGATCCTGAGGCCGGAGTCTTGGCATTGCCGGACATTCGATTCAACGACTGGGCGGAACCCAGAGCTGTGAATAAGCAAAGGAAGGGGACGGCCAAAAATATTCGCCTGGTTCGAGGCTCCGAAGGAGCCATCGAGTGCGGTCCGCTGCGCAAGGATATTGCTCGACACCAATTGTTTCTCTCACCATTCGCAAGCATTATTCCCTCGCTCCTGCGAGCGCCAGCAGCGTGAGCAAAATTCGCTTCAGCCCCAGCTCTCGCCCGTTGCTGTCAAACCATTCTTGCAAAGTGTGGGCGCCACCGCCCGAACCGCCACCGCCAATGGCAATGGCTTCGAGTCCCAGCGATAGCGGAATGTTCGCGTCAGTCGATGCCCGCTGCACCTGCGCGGCATTGTTAAGTTGCGCATCCACCGCCCGAATCACGTGCAGAATTCGTGCGCCCGGCGTCAGTTCGCCTGCCGGACGGTTCCCGATCGCGACCACTTCGCAATTCACTCCCGTAGGCCGCTTCTGCACAGGTGAGCGCATCTCCGCTGCAAGCGTTTCATCTTCCACCGCGCGATTCAATGCCAGGCGCAGCGTCTGCTCCAGTCGCTCCATCTCGGCCATGGAGGTCGAGCGGATATCCACCTTCATGCTGGCGGACTCTGGAATCGAATTCACGGACGTTCCTCCGCGGATGACTCCAATGTTGAACGTGGTCTTCGGCGTTGCAGGCACCGGGGTCGATGTAAACGTGTCGATGGCGCGGGACAAAATCACGATGGGATTGGGCGCGCCGAAGTCGCTCCATGAATGTCCGCCCGGACCGCGCACAATCACTTCAAAGCGCCGGCTGCCCAAGGCTTCCGCAACAATCGTGTCAGCGCCCGCGCCGTCGAGAACGACGCTGTAGGCAATGGAATCCTTCCAGCGCGGCGTGGAGAAAATGTGCCGCATGCCGCGCAGGTCGCCTTCGCCCTCTTCGCCCACGTTCCCGATAAACACGAACGGCAGCGCATGCCGCAGGCGCACCGCGCGCAACAAAGAAGCGATCGCAAGCATCGCCGTGACCCCAGCGCCGTTATCAGAAACTCCCGGCCCATACAGCCGGCTTCCCTGCTGGCGGACGTTTAGCGGCGTGTTCGCGGGAAATACAGTATCGATGTGCGCGCTCAGCGCAACGTAGCGCTGCCCAAATCCAGGATGCACACCGAACACATTGCCCACATCGTCGATGCGAACATCGTCAAGCCCGACCTCGCGAAAGCGCTCAGCCAGCCATGCGGCGCGCGCTGACTCGCCAAATGGAGGCGCCGGAATCCGCGCCATCTCCATCTGCCACTGCGATAGTTGCGGCTCCTGCGTGCGCAGCCAGTTATACGCCGACCTTATCTCCGGCGCCGCCGCCAGGCGGGCCACCTCCTGCTGCACCGTGGGCGCAACCTGAGGCATATCCGCACGTGAGGGAGTCGGACTCATTGAGTTGATTGGAATAATCTTACAATGCGCGGGAAAGAATAGGAATTACCTTGGGCGGGAACTAGACCGATCCCCTTGCCATCTCAGATCCAGCTTGCTGCCTTGCCCGGAGATGGACGTTCGTAACGTTCACGATTCGCTTCCCCATCTGGCGTCGCTCTTCTCCCGCCTTACCGCCATGCGCCCTACCAGTGTTCCTCGGCAGTATCCCCTAGAAAGCCAGGCACCGGTCATTTACTATGAACGACCAGTTAAGAAGTTACAGTGATAAGAATGGCCGCAAGCACGCAAACCGATTTGAAGAATGACCTCGAGTACGCCGGGAGGACGGGTGGTCCTTGCGTGTTCGTACTGTTTGGCGCGGCTGGGGACTTGACCAAGCGCAAGTTGGCGCCTGCGCTCTTCAATCTGGGGAAGGCGAAGCTGCTCTCTGACAACTTCGCGGTGATCGGCGTGTCAGTCGACGACTTGAGCCTCGAAGATTTTCGCAATCAAGCTACCAGCTTCCTGCCCGCCGGAACTGACTCGGCCGAAGCCATGGAGTGGTTCCGGAAGCGTCTGTTCTACGAGCGCGGCGACTTTGCCGATCCCAACACGTTTACGAAAGTCCGCGAGCGGCTCGCCACGATCGATGCCGACCACCATACGGAAGGCAACTACCTGTTCTATCTGGCGACCGCGCCCAAGTTTTTTTCGCAGATTGTGCAGCAGCTGGGAGCAGCCGGACTTTCGCGGCAAGAGAATGGACATTGGCGCCGGATCGTGATCGAAAAGCCGTTTGGACACGATCTGGACTCCGCCCAGGCGCTGAACCGCGATATCAAGACTGTCCTACAAGAAGACCAGATCTATCGCATCGATCACTATCTGGGCAAAGAGACGGTCCAGAACATCATGGTCTTCCGCTTCGACAACGCTATTTTCGAGCCGATCTGGAACCGGCGCTACATTGACCATGTGCAGATCACGAATGCCGAAACCGTAGGCGTGGAGCGGCGTGGCGGATACTTCGACACCGCGGGCACCTTGCGCGACATGGTTCCCAACCACGTGATGCAATTGCTCAGCTTAACCGCCATGGAATCCCCGGTATCATTTCAGGCGGACGCGGTGCGCAATGAGCAGGCTAAAGTCTTGCATTCGATTCAACCTTTGACCTCGGACGATGTTTTGCAGCGCAGCGTGCGCGGACAGTATGGCCCCGGATTACTGGGCGGGGAACAAGCATCGGCTTATCGAGCCGAACCAGGCGTCTCTCCGGAATCGCGCACGGAAACCTTCGCGGCCTTGAAGATCAACATCGACAATTGGCGCTGGGCGGGAGTGCCATTCTATTTCCGGACGGGCAAACGTCTGGCGCAGCGCCACACCGAGATCGCCATCCAGTTCAAACGCATGCCGTTCGAACTATTTCGCAACGCTCCCTTCCACAAGCTGCACACCAACACGCTGGTCATCCAAATCCAGCCGGTGGAGGGAATTTCGCTGAGCTTTGGGGCTAAGATTCCAGGCCCTGTGCTCCGAGTGGGGTCGGTAGAGATGAGTTTTGAATATTCCAGGTATTTTGGAGCAGACGCCTATACCGGCTACGAGGTTTTGTTGTATGACTGCATGATCGGAGACGCAACCCTGTTCCAGCGCGCCGATATGGTCGAAGCTGGCTGGAGCGTGGTCGATCCAGTATTGGACGTGTGGAGAGCCCTGCCGCCACGCAAGTTCCCGAATTACGCGTCTGGGAGTTGGGGGCCAGCGGAGGCCGATCAACTGCTGCAGCTTGACGGCCGCCAGTGGAGGAGAATTGAACCATGATTCTTATTGAGCAATGATTCTTGCCGGTGAGATTGGCGCAACTCGCACGCGGCTCGCTGCTTTCGAAACCGAAGGCAACCGGCTGCAACGCGTGGTGGAAAAAACCTACATGAGCCAGAAGCATGACGGCTTATCCGGCATTCTTGCTGACTTCATAAAAACTGAAGGCATTCCCGTTCACAGCGCATGCCTTGGCGTGGCTGGGCCGGTGCGCGCTGGACGAAGCAAAATTTCCAACCTGCCTTGGGTTATCGATGCGAAGGAAGTGGCCACACAACTCAGGCTGAATTCCGTGGGACTGCTCAATGATCTGGAAGCTTACGCTTATGGAATCGATGGCCTGGAATCGAAAGACTTTATCACCTTGAGTGAAGGCGGAGAAGAGCCTGAAGGCAACCGGGCTGTCATCTCGGCCAAAACCGGACTGGGCGTGGCGGGCCTTTACTGGGATGGCTTCCGGCATCATCCTTTTGCTTGCGAGGGAGGACACGCCGACTTTGCGCCCAGGAACGATTTGCAGATGGAATTGCTGGCCTACCTGCAGAAGAAGTATGGACGGATCAGCTGTGAGCGAATTCTCTCTGGGCCTGGGATCAAGAATATTTACGACTTTCTGCGAGATACACACAAGGCCGAAGAACCGGAATGGTTGCGAACGCAGTTGCGCGCAGCGCCCGATCCCCCGGCTTTGATTTCGCAAACCGCATTGGAGGGTAAGGCCGCGATTTGCGATCAGACCTTGTCCATCTTCGTCAGCGTGTTCGGCGCGGAGACGGGCAACTGCGCGCTGAATTTCATGTCCACGGGTGGGATCTTCATCGGGGGTAGTATTGCGGCGAAGATCGTTCCGAAGATGAAAGATCCTTTGTTCCTGGAATCTTTCCTGGACAAGGGTCGCATGGAGACGATCCTGAAGGATATGCCGGTCAAAGTTGTGACGAATGACGACTCCGGCCTGATTGGAGCGGCGCGTTACACGCTCATCCAAAAAGCATTTCGCACCGCGAGCCGGGCCGCGGATTGACCGGGATCTCTAAGCCAGCCGGCTCTCTTTATACCCAGCTCGCTCTTCCACTGCGGCCACCAGCTTCCTCGTCGCGGGAACATCAATCCCGTGTCGGCGGGCGCCGCGCAGGATTGGGCCGGCAATCGCATCCAATTCCGGAGTCCTACCTTGATCCACATCTTTTTGCATGGAGCTCCGCATGTTGGGGGGCATGGCACTCACCCCGGAAAGAACAGCTTCAAAGTTGACTCTTGCTCCTTCGGCCACCCCGACCGCGCACGCTTCTCGAACGCAAGTTTCTCCCAAACTCCGCCACTGCGGATCGGAAAGGATCTCGCCAACAGTCTTGTCGGCGGCGGTTGTGCTCAGCGCAAAGGGCGCGAGGAAAACCAGCTTGCCCCACATTAGGGTCGGTTCATCGTCGATGAAGCGGCAGGCGAAGCCGATCTGCTCAAGCTGATTAAGGGTCACCGCGAGCATCGCCCGCCCGGCAGACAAGACATTGAGCCGCGCAAACGGAGTGCGATGGGCGATGTGTCCCGGACTGACTCTCTCCATTTCGCCGGCAATGGTCGCCGCAATCACGCGGTTTGCGCCGTAGTTGTCGCGAAGCAAAGCCACGTGATCGATGCCGTTGAGCAGCGGAACAATCGCCCGTACTCCATCGGGGTTCGTCAGCGCGCTGAGTGCTGAGTCTAACTGCGTAGCCTTCACCGTAATCCAAAGCACATCGGCGGCCGGGACTTCCGTGGCAACTGCAACATCGACCGTGAATTGGCCGAAAGCGCTTTCCAGAGTAAGTTGTTTGGGATATTGCCCCAGCGTCTCCCGCCGAACCACCAGGGTGACAGCATCGCCCGCGTGCGCCAGACACGCCCCGATCATTCCGCCGACGCCGCCGGCTCCCAGAATCGCATGTCGCATTGGCTTGGAGATAATGTCTGTCATGAACCCTCAGCTTGGCATGAATTTCAATTCTGCTTCAGAGCCGCTGGCAGGCACTCCACGATTTCAGCCTCTGTCAACGTGCGGTCGCTGGTTTTGGCGCGCTGGTAAATGCGCTCCACCAGATCGTCGTTCGCAGGGATGCCGC
>JAUTWY010000010.1 GCA_030838305.1 Acidobacteriaceae bacterium | reverse complement strand
CTTCCTACTTCATCACTCCCCGCTGCGCAATTCCGATATTGTCTCGCGTGGTGTTCTTCACCAGATACATCATCTCGTCAGCCTGCCGGATAATGTCGTGAGTATCGCGCGCGTCGTGCGGATAGGTGGCCAGACCAATCGAAGCCCGCACATTCAAATTCAGCCCTTCTTCCCGGCAGAAGCTACTGGCGCGTAACCCATCGCGCAAACGTTTCGCTACCACGAGGGCCTGATCCTTCCCCGTCTGCGGCAACAGCACAACAAACTCATCGCCCCCGTAGCGGAAGGCGTAGTCGATCAAACGCAGTTGCGCCTTCACCAGATATCCAATCTCTGCCAGTAGTTTGCTGCCAATCAAATGTCCGTGAGTGTCGTTGACCTGCTTGAAGTGATCGAGGTCAATGAACAGTACGCTGAATTCGTATCCGAACCGCGACGAGCGATATACCTCGGTATCCAGGGTCTTGTACAAATGGCGGGCATTGTAAAGTCCCGTGCAGTCGTCGGTGATGGTCAGTTCCTGGATTTTTTCCACCCAGCGCGCATTCTCAATAGCGATGGCCGCATAGTCGCAAAGGGCCTGCAAAAAGAAGACTTCCTGCTCATTGAATTGCGCCAGATCCACATTTACCAATTGGATCACGCCCAGTACCCGCAGCCTCGAGCGCAACGGCACGCAGATCACCGACCGCGTCTCCCACTGCGTAGTTTCATCGATCCGCTTGGCAAAGCGTGGATCGTTTTCCACATCCGCGGAAATCACCTGTTCCCCGTGCTTGGCCACCCAGCCCGCAATCCCTTCGCCCATTTTCAGGCGTACATTCTTCAGTGCTTCGGCAGCATCACCCACCGCAATGGCGAAGTAGAGTTCACTGTGCAACTCGTCCACCATCAGCAATGACCAGGTATCGGGACGGAAGTATTCCGCCATCTTTTCCATGATCGTCTGCAGAATGGAGTCGAGGTCCAGCGACGACGTCAGAGCCTTGGCCACGTCGTGGAAGATGGTGACTTCCTGAGTATGGCGGGTTAGTTGGGTGCCGGTGCCCTCGGACATTCCTGGTTCCCTGACCTCAGTTCCTTGGTCTTACTCTGGACGGAGCTACAGTTCCAAAAATTATATGGGTGGCCCGTCACCTGAGCAACGAACCTTGGTAACTCGAACCCCTAAAGCCAATGGGATGCATGTTTTAGCAGGTCAGGCGGTCCAAATCCCCGCGATTCCTACCTTCGTGTACCTTGGTGCCCTTCGTGGTTGATGAATTTACGATGCCACGAGTGTATCTTTAACTTCCATGTTCACGATCATCCGTAACACAATCGCGGTGGCGATGCTCTTCCTTCCACCCCTGCAAGCCCAAACCACCTCATCCGCGGACCCCCAATCCATTCCTGTGATTGACGGCGGCATCGGTCCTTGCTCCGCCGATTTCACGGTAACAGATGCGACCGGCGCGCCAGTCTATGATGCCAAGATTCGCGTCCACATCGCCTACAGATTCATGAATGCCCACAAGCTGGATCTCGAAGTGGGAACCAATGCCGCCGGCAAAGCCCGCTTTACCGGACTCCCCGAAAAGACCCGGCAGGGACTGGTTTTCCATGTCTCGGAAGGCAGCCGGGAAGGTTCAGTCTTCGACGATCCTGCGAAGACCTGCAAAGCGACTTTCACCATCGCTCTGGGGAAACAATCCCAGTAGCCGCACCTTCCCGCCAGGACTGTTTTCCTGGAAACCTCGGGGCCTTGTCCCTCGGATTCGCCCTTCGATCGATCCCTTCTGGCATATGCGTTCGCATTCGCCTATGATTACTAGCGTCTGGATGCGGGCGCTGACCTAACCACGCCCGCCGGAGCCGGCCCTTGGGAGCGTTTGGGGAAAAACTTCGCAAGCAGCGCGAGCAGCGTGGCCTCGCGCTCGATGCCATCTCGAACACCACAAAAATCAGCACGCGCATGCTGCGTGCTCTCGAAGACGAACACTTCGACCAGCTTCCCGGTGGAGTCTTCAATAAAGGTTTCGTTCGCGCCTACGCCCGCCAGGTCGGCCTTGACGAGGAAGAAACCATAACCGACTATCTCGCCGCCTTGCGCGAGAGCCAGGTTCAATCCCAAAAAATCCTGCCGGATTTCCGTACTCCAGGGGGTAAGTCGAGTTCGATTGCGCCTCCCGACAATCTCGTTGCCCCCGCCACCGGTCATGTCCTGGGCGGCGATGGCAAAAATAAGGAAAAAAATAAAGACAATGGCCGTGATCTTCCGGCCGCAGAGCGCCGCCGTCATGATGAGCGCCGCAATGAAGTTCGCCGCAATCGAGACCGTAGCCACCCCAGCCAGCCGCCTCTTGCAGCCCGCCCGGGCGCCGGTCCGAATGAAGTTGGCCGCGATCGTCACGATGAGCACGTTCTTGAAGCGGATCGCCAGCCGCATCTGCGGCGGCAAGATCGTCCGCAGGAATCGAAAGGTCGGCCCGCCGAAGAACGCCCGCACCAAAGCTTTGGCTCGCTGCCTGGCTTCATCACCCTGCCTTCCGCAGCCGAAGGCTCCACAGAATCGGCCGATGCTGCTTCCCCTCGCATTTCCCGGAGCATGCTTGCCGTGGCGCTCCTTCTGCTTTTAACCGTTGCCGGCTTGGCGGCCTGGAATTCTCGCCGTCATCGCGAATCTGCGTCCGACTTCGCAACCAAACCCGAGACCAAGCCCGCAGCATCGTCGAACTCAGCTCCTTCCCTCCCCGCTCCGACGTCTACGACAACATCCGCTACCGCAGGTTCGCAGAAACTCGGAGCAACCTCATCCTCTTCAGCGCCCCTCGTGGACAAGTCTTCCGCTGCGGCGACATCCAAGTCATCCGCGCCAAGCCCTGCGCCGAAGCCAGCCGCGGACTCGGCCGCCGATCCTTTCGTCGCGAAAAGCACCACTCGCACACTCGAGACAAAGCCGCCCGCTACTTTCACCCTCCTGATCCGCGCCGACCAGACCACCTGGGTTTCAATCACCGCTGACGGCAAGCCAGAGACTCATGAGACCCTGATCGCGCCCGCTCACACTTCAGTTCGCGCAAGTCGCGACGTGACTGTCAAAGTCGGAAATGCCGCAGGAGTCAGTTTTCAATGGAACGGCAGAGAATTTCCCGCCCAGGGAAACCTAGGAGAAGTCAGAACTTACACTTTTGATGCCACCGGACTCAGAACTGGACCGTAGAACCCATTCCCCCGCTGCGAATCGCTGTGCTCCTGCCCTCAAGCCGTGGTCGACCGCGCACCAGCCACGGACACCTGCTGCAACATTTCCTGCACCGCAGTCAACAATTTTCCCGACCCCTTGTCCTACTCAAGAGTAGATGAGGCTGAAGCCGGCTTAATTCTCAGCGCTCCCTCAATCTATCGGCAACCTTTGGATTTCAAAACAGGCGGTCGCAAGCCGGCATTCTCCAGCCTTAAAATTTTCTTATCTAGGTGGGGATCAACAGTCTGAGGCAGGTGGTAAATAGGACACATCCCAGCATCGCAACCCTATCAGCGCCGAACTCTCGCTCTGAGCCGGGACTAGTCACTGCGGCCGTCGGTGCAGCCTCGCACGCGCTCCAGCAGCAACTCGCGCTCTCGCGTGTTTTGCGTTAGCGATGCAGCGCGCGCAAACTCCGCCCGGGCTTCGTCGAAGCGGCCTAGTTTTTTCAGAAGATCTCCGCGCACGCTGGGTAATAGATGGTAGTTCTGTAGGGACCGCTCCGCAGTCAGCGCATCCACCAGCGCAAGCCCCGCTGCCGGACCGGAGGCCATCGCGACCGCGACCGCGCGATTCAACTCCACCACGGGAGATGGATTGATCTCGGCAAGTTCGCCGTAGAGCGTCACGATCCTGGCCCAGTCAGTTTCCTCCGGCGTGCGGGCTCGCGCGTGACAGGCCGCAATCCTAGCCTGCAAAGCATAAGGACCCGGCGCCTCCCCCAGTTTTTCGGCGAGCGCGAGCGCGGCCAGACCACGCCCGATGAGAAGTTGATCCCAGTGCGCGCGGTCTTGATCGAACAGCAAAATAGGCTCTCCCGACGGACCCGCGCGTGCCTTCGAACGCGACGCCTGAATTTCCATCAGCGCCACCAGTCCGTGCACTTCCGCCTCCTGTGGCGCAAGCCCAGCCAGCACGCGCCCCAGCCGCAACGCGTCCTCGCAGAGCGCAGGCCGCATCCAGTCATCGCCGCCGGTCGCCGCATAGCCCTCGTTGAAGATGAGGTAGAGCACCCCGAGCACCGACGAGAGCCGCGCCCCAAGTTCAGTCCGGCGCGGGACTTCGAAAGGCACGTGCTTTTCCGCCAGAGTCCGCTTGGCCCGCACGATACGCTGCGCGATGGTTGGCTCCGGAACCAGGAATGCCCGCGCAATTTCTTCGGTGGTCAGACCTCCGAGTAAACGAAGCGTGAGTGCAACCTGAGCCTCAGTTGACAGTACGGGATGGCACGAAATGAAAACCAGCCGCAGCAGATCATCGCCCACATCGTCGTCGAGAGCAGAATCGAAATCGGGCACAGCCATCTCTTTCGCAGCGAGCTCGCGTCCCAGTTCTTCGTGCTTACGGTCGAGGCGGGTGTTGCGGCGGAACAGATCGATCGCGCGATGCTTCGCAATAGTCATCAACCAGGCTCCCGGATTATCCGGCATGCCCGACTCCGGCCATTGCTCGAGCGCGGCCACCAGAGCGTCCTGCGCGAGATCCTCGGCAAGGCCGACATCGCGCACAATCCGCGTGAGCCCGGCGATGAGCCTCGGTGACTCAATCCTCCAGACTGCGTCGATGGCGCGATGTATATCGGTGGCAATCACTGCCACCGATCACATCACGCTTTAGTCCGTAAATGCAAGCCGGTGTTATGAAGCTTGCTTCTGCGCTGTGAGCGATGGCCCCTTGCAGGCTTGATCGAAATCCTCCGGTCCGAAGATCTGGCGAATCTCGGTCTCGCCCTCCCACCCGGGCCAGTATTTCTTGTGAAGTTCCATGAAGCGCAGCGCCCCCTCGATCGCCTCCTCCTTCGACTTCAGCTCAAACTCCGCATACCCGCCGATAATTTCCTTGGCCTCGGTGAAAGGCCCATCGGTCACCTTGATTTGTCCACCGGAAAGCCGCACGCGGGTGCTCTGCGCCATCGGTGCAAGTCCCCCACTCCCACGAATCGTGCCGGCTTGGACCGCCTCTTCCGTGAGTATCGCCATGGCGTCCATCAACTCCTTGGGCGGCGGACCCGAGAGTTCGGCATGCTTGACCATCATCATGAATCGCATCGTCATTTCTCCTTTTTATTTCAAATCGCGAGCCGGCCTCTTAAACGACTATCTACTTTTGCTCTGAAAGCCGGCTCTATTAAGACGTCGAACAATAGACTCCGGAATCGACACGCAACCAAACTATTTCTTTCGCGCCATCTGCTTCCGCTGGCGCTCCTCCTGCTCCCTGAGTTCCGGCGTCAACTCAGGACCAAAATCCTCCGCCTCGAAGACCTGCCGAATCTCAATCTCAGACTCGCCCTCCATGGGATTCGGGCAGCGCTTCACCCACTCCAGCGCCTCTTCCATGGACCTGACCTGCCACAACCAGAAACCGGCAATCAGTTCCTTGGTCTCCGTGAACGGCCCATCAATCACACTTCGCTTTTTTCCCGAGAAGCGGACGCGCTTCCCCTTCGAGCTCGGCTGCAGCCCTTCGCCGGCAAGCATCACGCCGGCCTTCACCAGCTCTTCGTTGAACTTTCCCATTGCCGTAAGGAGTTCGGTGCTCGGCATGACGCCCGATTCAGAATCCTTCGTCGCTTTGACCATTACGATGCATCGCATTGTCATGTCTCCATATCACTCTTAGGATAACTTCTACTCTAACGTCGAACCACCGTCCCTCAGATCGACAAATTCACATCTTTTTTTGAAAACGCATCGCCCTCATCCCCGAAGCCATCCCGCTCGCGTGGAGCGAACACTCTTGTCCGCTGCCTTTGACCTTGATTTTGACTTTGCCCGGCGTGGGCCACCGCCCGACGCGTCACCGTGGAAGAGCGGCGCTGAAGCGCCGCGGCAAGCGCACCAATCAGGAACGCGGCTTCAGCCGCCGAGGTAGGCGCCTCGAAATGAACTTCAGTACCGTTGCGCAAACCCTCCGCGCGAGCGAAAATCGCTTCAAGGCCAGACGGCTATTTCGCACGATAGGTGAGGAGACTCACTCCTTCCCCCAGAAGGAAGCAGGCTAGTCGTGACCAACCGTGTTCGGTTCATCGCCTATCATGGCAAGCAGATCCTTCTAATCGATCTGTCAAACTGTTCGGCCGTCGAGGTCGAAAAGATCATCCGCGCCGTTCCCGACCTTGTGACTACCCAACTGCGCGGCTCGGTCCTGATACTTTCCGATTTCACCGGCGCCTCGTTTAACCAGGAAGCCCTGCGGACCATGAAGGAAGCCGCCGTCTTCGACAAGCCCTTCGTCAAGAAATCCGCATGGGTGGGAGCGGAAAGCCTTCCGAATGTTTTCTCTCAAGACATGAAAAGTTTCTCCCGCCGCGAATTCCCCGTCTTCGACACCCGCGACGAAGCTTTGAGCTGGCTGTCGAAGGACTGACGAGGCGACCCCTCGGAATTTTCCAACCAGCCATCTCCTCCTGAGATCATAAACACCCTGTCATCCTGAGGCGCGTTCTTTGCGCCGAAGGACCCGCTGCACTCTCATATGCGTACCCCAGCTGCCTCAGGGAATTCTCCTCGTACCCCCGCGATCGAGGATTTTCAGAAGACCGGGAAGGGCACGAGTCTCACTCGCGCCGCATCAGCTCCGGTTCGTGTGTAGCGGACACTCTTGTCCGCTGCCTTTGACCTTGATTTTGCACGGTGCTTCTTTGGAGAGACAGAGCGCGGATTTTGCTCGTGTGGAGCGGACAATCTTCTCGGCTTGGCACTAACTCCGAAAACTTCCTAGAGTTTTGGCATAGAGAACTTTCCCCTTACTCCAACTCCGGCCATCCCTGGTTGCACGCGAAGCGCACCTTATCAAATTGTGCCTCCTGCTGCCCAGCGCGTTACCCG
>JAUTWY010000242.1 GCA_030838305.1 Acidobacteriaceae bacterium | reverse complement strand
TGGCCCAATTGAATCCGACTCGCGGCCCCCAGTTGTTGGCATTCTTGTGACGCGTTCCATGAAGAAACGGCAGCAGGATGGGATTGATCTGGCTATAGTGGCCCAGATCGTTCACGTCGGAGTCAATCTCATAGCGCAAACCCAGGTTCAGAGTGAGCTGCGGATGAACTCTCCAGTCGTCCTGAAAATAAGCAGCCGTGTGGTTATTGTCCGCGTCGGGAATGATTAACGGAGTTTGCGGGATGCCGCTGCGAATGGCAACGGCGAATAGCAGGTCCCGATCATCGATAACTCCATCCCCGTTGCGATCCTGGTCCGCGAAGTTCTGGATGAACTCGATCGCCCCGGACTGGAAGACTCCCAGGTTGAAATCCGCGCCAATGCGTTGGAACTCGCCGCCGAAACTTAGATTATGTTTGCCATGAACCCAATCGACGTTATCGCCCCACTGCGAACGCTTCTGGCGAGTCTGCTGCGGCACGCGGTAGGAAGAGCCATCCGCCATACTGGGGAAATCGAGTTCGGGTGCAGTCGTGATCGGAACGGTGCCGTTGATGAAATTGTTGAAGCTGTAGCTGGCGCGATTCAGTAATGTCGGGCTGATGATGCGGGTCCAGGAGGCTTGGAAGGTCTGGAAGTTGTTGCTCAAGTCTTGCCGCTCAGAAGCTGAGCCGATGGGCTGGCCGGAGAGGAAGCTCGCACCCCCAGTCGCACTCAGCCGCTCGATTCCGTAATGCAATGAAAGAGAGTCTTTGTTGGAAATCTTCCAGTCGCCGCGAACAGTTCCCATGGGATCGCTAAGAGGTTCCGTAGCAAACGCGGTGGAGATTCTTCCTCCTCCGCCAGAAGGGTTTGGAGTGCGAGTTCCCACCAGTACTCCGCCGACTTCATCCCGGTATTCAAAAGCTGCAAACCACCAGGCTTTATCTTTTACCAGCGGACCGCCCACGGTACCGGAGTACTGCTGCCGCCTGAACTCAGGCTCTTGTCCAGCCGGTGGTGGCGTGCTCAAGGTTGGGTTTAGTAGCGGTGTAGCGGCCTGCAGGCTCCGGTCGCGCTCATAGATCGATGCCGAGCCGTGCAGGCTGTTGGTGCCGGACTTGGTCACAACGTTGACTACGGCCGATCCGGAGCGCCCAAGTTCGGCGGAGAACCGATTCGTGGCAACCTGGAATTCCTGCACCGCGTCTTCTGGGACATTCAGTAACATGCCGCCGACGACATCGTCATTGTCGTCCATGCCGTCGATGCTGACATTGCCGCCGCGACCCAGCTGTCCCGCGGAAGAAATGATGACTGTCCCTTGCTTGGTGGGATCGAAGTTAGGAGCGATGCTGTTTCCCGGTGTCAGGAGCGCGAGTTCGAGGAAGTTGCGTCCGTTGAGCGGAAGGTTATCGATCTGTCCGGAGGTAACCACGCCATCGACGACGGAGGAGACCGTGTTGACCAGAGCGATGACGTCAGTGTCATCGATCTCGATAACGGTACGTTCCTCCTTTACGCTGAGACGAACCTTTAGGTTGGCTTGCTGGCCCACCTCGAGGTGAACCAATGCCTCATAGCCGGCAAAGCCGGCGGCGGCGACTTTCACGGTGTAGTCGCCGGGGGCGAGATCGTTGACGGCAAAGAGTCCGGAATTGCTTGTCATTGTGCTCCGCTGCAGTCGTGTGCTCTCCTGCAGCGCCGTTACTTGAGCCCCGTGCACCACCGCGTTCTGCGGGTCCAGGACTTCGCCGCGGATCACGCCCATGCCTAACTCTTGGGCATGGGCTGCCGGCATGAATAGAAACAGCGTAGAGATCATGAGCGCGTGTACAGCTAGGTTTGCCATTCTCGACATAGACATAGACATCCGGATTGTCGGCATACACGCTCCTGGACCTGCGATTGGAGAGAGCGCGCCGATCGCAGGTATTTACCTGCGACCACACCTCTCCCCGGGCCGCGAAACCTGTTTGAAATTATCCTGATGAGCCCCAGCCCACAGAATGAAGAGCAGCGACAAGGTAGCGAGAAGGGCGAAGCAGCGCAATAACGCAAAAAGATTAGATGGAGAGCGCGATCAATTCGCGCCGAGTCTTTTACGCATGTCGCGGGCGAGGTCGTCAATCATGCGGATTTTTTCCGCCGCCGGAGCGGGAACCCCGGGGACGGCCATAGCGAGATCGCAGGAGAGAAGCATGGCCGTGAGCGATTCGAACATTTCGCTGCGCATTTGTTGCTCAACGGAACGGCGGGCCTGGGTTTCTTCCCGCTTGCGGCGATGCAGCGCGGAGCGAACCTCGCGCAGCAAGCGCTGCTTACCACTTACGGCGAAACTTAAGTAGACCGGGAAAGCGGTACCCAGGTGTCGAAGCATCTGGTCGCTTTCGGCAGGCTCGTTTTCCATTAGGAATTGATCGATAACGACCGCCAAGTAAGCTTGCTCGCGCAGTCGGGCCCGGCCTTGTTGCAGGTTTTCCGCCCAGTGGGTCTCGTTGCCAGTGGCGTCTTTTAGAGTCTCGGCACACTCTTGGCCACGCCCCGAAGGGGTTATGAGTAGGATCATGCTCTCTCCATAGCACGCCACAAGCCATCATTCCAGTTATTGCAAAGACAAGGCTTAGAGCCCAATCGCGGATGCCCGGTTCCCATTGCGGAACGTGCGAGAGCCCAAATTTATTTCATAAACGAACGCCGCATACACCGGAAGCCTGTCATCCCGAGCACCGCGAGGGACCTTGGTTCGCTGGCGCATGTATCCGACAGGGATGCAATCTCCGATTCAAACCTGCGCCGCCGCGTAGTCCTTAAGCTTGCGGTACAGAGTTGTTTTGCCGATGCCCAGCAAGCGCGCCGCCTGCAGCTTGTCGCCGTGAAGTTCCGCAATCGCATTGAGGATGGTCAGCCTTTCCAACTCCGCCATGGGAACGATCTTGTTCTGGCCGTGGCCATTCCCGTCGGAGGGCGTCAGGACTTGCGTACCCGCAAGGGCTGGGGGCAAATCGGCTTCATGAATCAAGGGGCCGCTGGTCAATGCGCAGGTGCGCTCCAAACAGTTTTCCAATTCGCGCACGTTGCCCGGCCAATCGTAGGCCAACATGACCTTGAGGGCCTCGTCAGTAAGAATCTTCTCCTGGCCCGAAGCCTGCGAGCTGCGCTCCATAAAATGCGCAACCAGCAGGGGGATATCCTCGCGCCGCTCCCGCAGGGCAGGGATGCGCAGGCTGAGAACGTTAAGCCGGAAATACAGGTCGCGGCGGAAGGCGCCTTCCATCACCGCCTGCTCCAGAACCCGGTTCGTGGCGGCCAGGATGCGGACATTGATGGCAATGCGGCGGGTGCTGCCTACGGGACGAATCTCTTTCTCCTGAATGGCCCGCAGAAGCTTGGATTGGAGATCGATGGGGAGTTCGCCCACTTCGTCGAGAAATACCGTCCCACCCTCGGCGACGGCTAACAATCCCTCCTTAGCTTGATTGGCGCCGGGGAACGCGCCTTTGACGTAGCCGAACAGCTCGCTTTCGATCACCGTTGGCACCAGTGATCCGCAGTCGACGGGGATGAACGGCTTGTCGTGGAACGGCCCGGAGTAATGAATGGAGCGTGCGACCATCTCCTTGCCGGTGCCACTCTCGCCGAGAATGAGCACGGGGTGCGAACTGTTGGCGGCTTTGGCGATGATGCGATAGAGCTTCTCCATCTCCGGGGCGCGGCCGACGATTCCACCGTAGCCTCGCTTGGACTTCAGCTTCTCGCGCAGCATTCGGTTTTCGGTTTTCAACTTGAGGTGGTTCGATACCCGCTCCAGTAAGAGCTTGAGTTCATCGAGGCTAAACGGTTTGGTGACGTAGTCGTACGAACCATTCTTCATGGCTTGCACCGCCGATTGCACGGTCCCGTAGCCGGTCACCACCACTACAAGGGTCTCGGGACGCAGAGCTTTGATTTGGCGAAGTGCTTCGAGGCCACCTACGCCGGGCAGTCGCAGATCCAGCAGCACGGCATCGATGCTCTGAGTCTGCAGCAAACGATAGGCATGCTCGGCGGAGTCGGCCACATGAGTCGTGAAGCCCAGGGACATGGCGACTTCGCGGCAAGCGTCACGAATGGAGCGCTCGTCGTCCACGATGAGGAGGTTTAGAAAGTTCGCGGCCATGATCTGAG
>JAUTWY010000545.1 GCA_030838305.1 Acidobacteriaceae bacterium | reverse complement strand
TGTATCCGAGTTGGCAGACTGCCTTCTTGATCCGCGTCACGTCCGACCTGCGGACAAATAAATCGATGTCGCCGAACTGCCGCAGCGCCATATCGCCGTAGTAAACCTCCGATAGCACCAGGCCCTTGTAAGGAATCGCCTTGATTCCAAGTGCATCCAGACAATCAAGAATACGGATCAGTTCGCGGGCAAGGACAAGCGACTTGCGAATGTTCCTCTCATGGCGCTCGCGAAGAGCGGCCATCGCGGACGAAGGGACCATATCGTCCAAGCGTGAGAGGCTGTGATGCACCAGAGAAGATGTGCCATGGTCATCTGCCAAGCGAAGCACGGCTGCCCAGTCGACTCTCCGTTCTAGCAAAGCCCGCATCCGAACCAGGTCGCTCTCCTGCGGATCAGCCAGACTGGTAGCCAGCACAAGATCCCACTCGGGCTCGCCTGATCTAGTTGGCGCCGAACACTGTGTAGACATGGAGATAGGTGCGGATGTCCAGTCATGTTATCAGCAAAGAAAAGCGCCCCCCGAGAACCAGTTGAAAATGACCCCGCACCCCAAACCGTGGGGTTCCCGCCGATTACCTTCGTCATCCTCAGCTCCTCTTTCTTAGGCCCGCATTACGCCTCAATTCTGTCAGACTAGGGTATTAGGCATTGCAGAAGATAGAGCCCGCGCAAAATGGAAATACTGACACCGAAGGCGACCAGACGGAGCACGCGGTTGCGGGTGGAGATTCCGGTCATTGTCACCAGCATGGATCGCAGGCATCCGTTTTCTGCGGAATGCGTTGCTCTGGTGGTGGGCCCTCAAG
Source organism: Acidobacteriaceae bacterium (assembly GCA_030838305.1). Taxonomy (GTDB): domain Bacteria; phylum Acidobacteriota; class Terriglobia; order Terriglobales; family Acidobacteriaceae; genus Sulfotelmatobacter. Next base: position 19,488 of record JAUTWY010000545.1, on the reverse strand, counting down.
GCTGCGGATTCCGCGCATCACAAGGTCTGCCGCTAGAAACCCCGGTACTCTTAGGTGACTTGCCGGGCGGAGGAAGTGCCTCTGGCCGCGTGGCAAGTTGCTTGCCCCTGGGCAATGACGGCAAGTATTACCTTATTGGAGTAGCGTTGTACAACCACGGAAATGTGTGGGGAATTATCGATCCCCCCGCCGATTGGAATTGCCCGGCTGACCCAAGCGCAGCTTCAAGTGCCGGCGAGGCAGGCAAGACCCCCTCGAAAAGCAAGAACGCCTGGCCCTACAACCTCTTCTCGGACCAGGGCGAAGCTCATTCCGGCCGAAAATAGGCATCCTAGATCGACCCTCCTCGAAGGCAAACACCCAATCAAGGGACCCGCATCTCCTTTTGTTCCAATGGCTGGGTGGGTGCCGTTCTTTCGTAACCTCGTCCCGCCTGTCGCCAGATGACATACTTTTAGGCACGATGTCGCAAATGCCAGAACCGAGCTTGCAGGGTCCGTCGTTAGCTAGGGCCACGGGCCATGACCGGCCCTTCCGAGTCAAACTCCGCGGCTCCGTGCTGACGTTGATTCGACTGCCCAACCAGCGCCAGATACGCGGCAAACTGCATCAACTCTCCACCAGCGGCGGTCTGGTTCACCTGGAGAAGCCGCTGGACGAAAAGCTAAAAGTCGAATTCATTTTCCATGTCGGCGACAGTACGATCCGCGAGCGCGCAGAGATCATGTTTCCTATGTGGGCCACGCAGGGATGGCTCCAGCCCTTCCGCTTCATCGAACTTCCCGAAGCAAGCAAGAATGCAATAGAGACCAACCTGCTCTCTCTGGTCCAAAGCGGGCAAGAGCCACTTCCCTGATCACGCCGAACTGTAGCCGAAAGCCCGGTTGGCATCACGGAGTGCTCTTCAACGAACGAAAGGGCTGCCTTCGCAGGCAGCCCCGCACATCGTCCTAATCGTGGGATTACTTCTCTGCGTGAATCACTCCGAAAGTTCCAGCCAGATTTCCGCTCGGCCCGGCGGTAAAAAACAGCTCGTTTGGGTTCCCGTTTGCACCTTTTCCATCCCCGAAATCGATCCCCCAAAGCTGGTCAATAACTATTACCTTGCCGTCCTCGTCCCTCATCCTTCCCACAAACTGTCCTGTTAACCCGTCGAAGGCGTTAATGGTTCCCCTGTCGGTGTTGTTTGATATCAGCAGCGTATTGCTTAACCGGCCAAAGTTTCTTGGGGCCACAGCAATTCCCCAAGGTTGGTTCAAAGGGAAGCCTTCGATCAGATGCTTGCCTGGGATCACGGGCGTGCCGTCTTCGTTAAATACGTCAATGAAGCCGCCGGCGCCACCGGCAACGTTGGCAAACGCCACGTATACCAGCCCGTTAACGTCGCGGATGCCGAACGGCGCAAAGCCTGAAGGCAGCGTCGTGTCCGTGAACGACTTCACCAGGGTGAAGGTTCCGTCGTATATATCGACCTTGTTGTTCGCAAGATCGGCAGCGTACAAGAAGTTCCCGGAGGGTTTGTTAGTGATCGCCAGGCCGGTGTACACAGAGCCCGTAGACGCGTTGTTGACCGCAACGATAGCTGCGTTAAAGTTCGACTGGGGGGCCCATCCGCTGATGGTTCCATCCAGTGTGGCAAACAGGAAAACTGAAGCCCATCCCTGCACTTTAAACTCGGAAGAGGTAGATGGATTCCATACGATACCCGTCGGCAACCCCGGTCCGTTTTCTCCGGCGGTTGGAATCAATACTTTCAGAGTCTGCACCTGGACTCCCTTGTTATCGTAAAGTGTCGACCATCCAGAGCTATTGTCACTGACCCACCAAGGTGAGCCCGGGGCATGAACCAATCCCCACCCATTCACCAGCAGCGGATCCGTGTGCCTGGCCGCCCGTACCTGATTTGAATCTAGATTCGTGAGTTGATATTGCGCCACCGCGGCGTTGGAAACAAACATCAATGCCAAGCCGAGGATCGTGGTGAAGGCAAAGCTGACGCGTTGCATAAGAATCTCCTTTTAGCGATAGGTCAGAGGCAAGAGTGGATGGTTCAGCACGCCCGAAGCAGGCTTTTTGAACCTCAATTCTTCCGACTGCTGTTGGTAAATCCTAGGATCGCGAAAACTTTGATTTGTCATCGCCGGGTCATGAATTTGTACAATTATTGTTTGGGATCTGCGGGTGCTGCTGTACAAAGCCCGCCTTTTGTATCAGAATTGTCTTCCTGCCGAACGTTCGAGATTTCAATCCGTGAGGCCAGTCCCTGTATCTCAGGCCCAACACGCTCGCCGAAGCTGTACACGCCCTTGCCCACTCCGGCGGGCAAGTCTTAGCGGGGGGTACTGATTTTTTCCCTTCTCTCGGGGATCGGCCGGTCAAGGGCTCTGTCGTCGACATTTCAGGACTACGAGAGCTCAAAGGCGTAATTCGTACTCCGCAATATATCCAGATTGGCGGGCTGACCACCTGGTCCGAAATTATCAAGATGCCACTGCCGCGATGCTTTGACGCTTTGAAGGCTGCAGCGCGGCAGATTGGCGGTATCCAGATCCAGAACCGCGGTACCGTAGCCGGAAACCTCTGCAACGCGTCCCCGGCCGCGGATAGCGTTCCGCCATTGCTCGCGCTGGATGCGGAAGTGGAACTGGTTTCGCACGCAGGTAAGCGCCGTATCCCGTTGGCGGATTTTATTGTCGGCAATCGCAAGACCATGCGGCAGCCGGGCGAAGTACTCTCTCAGATACTCGTGCCCAACAGGCTAGACAATGCCACATCAATATTTCTGAAACTTGGCGCCCGGCGCTATCTGGTAATCTCCATCGTGATGGTGGCAGTTGTAATCGATAAAGATGCCGCGAATCACGTTTGCGAAGCTCGCGTCAGCGTCGGTTCCTGCTCGACCGTCGCCCGCCGGTTCGTTGAGTTGGAACGCGCCCTGATAGGAGTGCCTGTCGCGTCCGGGATGGGAGCGCTCGCCACCGCGGATCACCTGAAGGCTTTGTCGCCTATCAGCGACATTCGAGCCACGGCGATATACCGCCGCGACGCAGCTTTGCATTTGGTGCAGCGGGCGCTCGATGCGTGCGCGGGGAGCTCATGAATGGCCACCATTGCTCCCACATCGGAAGCTGTTTGCCTGCTCAAGCTGACCGTCAATGACCGCGAAGTGTCGGTAGCTGCTGAGCCCGCTCAAAGGCTCTCTCGGGTTTTGCGGGAACAGCTCGGACTCACCGGAACAAAAGTTGGTTGCGACGCTGGCGACTGCGGCGCATGCACCGTCCTATTCGATGGAGAACCGGTTTGCGCCTGCCTGGTTGCGATTGGGCAAGTCGAAAGCCGGTCGGTCACAACCGTTGAGGGCTTGAAGTCCCGTCCTCCTTTGTTTGACCGCCTGCAGGAGGCATTTCTTCGTCACGGAGCGGCGCAATGCGGGGCATGCACGCCCGGTATGCTGGTCTCGGCGACGGCGCTTCTAGAGATAAACAAATCTCCTTCCGAATCCGACGTGATGGATGCGATTGGCGGTGTGCTGTGCCGTTGCACGGGGTACCGGAAGATTATCCACGCCATTCTCGACGTGCATTCGCAAACTGGAGAGTCGCAATCAGAAGACACCCCCGCAGCGGGCGCGGCGGTAGGCCGGCGACTGGTTCGCCTGGATGGAAAACACAAGGTCGACGGAACGGAAATTTATGGTGCGGACGAATCTCCAATAGGTGCCCTCGGATTGCGCGTGATTCGATGTCCCTTCGACCGCGCGATGTTTCAGTTCGGAGATTTTGAAGCGTTCATGGCAGCGCATCCCGGTGTGGAGGCGGTTTTCACGGCCAGAGATGTTCCGGGCGAAGATTGCTACGGCGTGATTCCACGCTTTGCCGACCAGCCTGTCTTTGCACATGAAGAAAACGGAGCGCGGTATCGCGGCGAAGCAATTGCGGCGATTGTCGGCGACTCCGTTGCGATCGAGAATCTCGACCCCGCAACCTTTCCCGTGCGTTGGCAGGAATTGCCCGCGCTGCGGACCATCGATGAGGCTCTCGCCCCGGGTGCCTCGCTCATCCACCCCAATCGTGCGGAGAACGTGCTTACTCGCGGGCGCGTGATGCGGGGCGACGTCGCAAAAGCGCTGGCCGAGGCAGACGCGGTTGTCGAAGCCGAATTCGAAACTGGCTTTGTGGAACATGCCTGCATTGAGCCGGAAGCTGGATTCGCCAGACGGATTGGCGATCAAGTCGAAATCCAGGCTTGCACCCAGTCGCCCTACATGGATCGCTCGGATATCGCGAAGCTTTTGGGGATTCCGGCCGAAGCAGTGCGCATCATTCCAACGGCGGTCGGAGGCGGCTTCGGTACCAAGCTTGATTTATCGGTGCAGCCGTTTCTTGCGCTGGCTGCGTGGCGCCTGCGTCGCCCAGTTCGCATGGTGTATTCGCGAATGGAGTCGATCATGTGCACCACCAAGCGCCATCCTGCCCGCATGCGCTGCCGCGCTGGCGCGAACAAAGACGGAAGACTTCTCGCGCTCGATTTCACCGCCGACTTTAATACCGGCGCTTATTCTTCGTGGGGCCCCACAGTCGCAGCCCGGGTTCCGATCCACGCTTCCGGACCCTATGTTATCCCGCACTATCGGGCGCTTACGCGGGCAATCCACACAAATATCGTTCCGGCAGGCGCGTTTCGTGGCTTTGGCGTACCGCAAACGGCAATCGCTCAAGAGCAACTCTACGATGATCTCGCCATCCAACTCGGAATCGATCCGCTGGAGTTCCGCATTCTGAATGCGCTGGACAATACCACTCCCACGGTCACCGGGCAGGTTCTAGGAGAAGGCGTGGGCATTCGCGCCTGTTTCGAGGCATTGCGTTCCAGGTGGAAGATGGCCCGCGCCCAAGCTGAAAAATTCAATACCAAAGCCACCGGACCAATTCGCCACGGCGTTGGCGTCGCGGGAATGTGGTATGGATGCGGGAACACGTCGCTGCCCAATCCATCCACCGTACGCATCGGCCTGAAGCGCGACGGAAGAATCGCGCTGCATCAGGGAGCAATCGACATCGGCCAGGGATCGAACACGATCGTGACGCAGATTTGCGCGGATGCATTGTGCGCGCCAATCGATTGCTTCGATCTGGTCTCCGGAGACACTTCGATCACCCCTGATTGCGGCAAAACTTCGGCATCACGGCAAACATTGGTTACCGGCAAAGCCGCGCACATGGCTGGAAAGGAACTGCGCCGCTTGATTCTTCGCCTTGCAAATGCGCGCGGCGAGAAAGATGCCGTCATTCACTTCGGTTCGGAAACGATGACACTTGAGCAGAACGGGAAGCAGCGTACTGTGTCTTTAGTAAATCTGCCGCTCGATCGCTACGGATATGTGCTCACAGCCGAGCAGACATTCGATCCCCCGACCAGCCCCCTTGACGAAAATGGGCAGGGTATTCCATACGCCGTCTACGGATTCGGCGCGCATATGGCCGAAATAGCTGTAGACATTGAACTCGGCACGGTGCGCGTTCTGAACATTGTTGCCGCGCACGATGTCGGCCGCGCCATCAATCCAACATTGATCGAAGGTCAAATCGAAGGCGGTGTCGCCCAGGGACTTGGCATGGCACTCATGGAAGAATTCTTCCCCGGCAAAGGCGAGAACTTGCACGACTACCTGATTCCCACAGCCGGGGACATTCCGCCGGTGGAATCGATTCTGATTGAAGATCCTTCATCCATTGGCCCGTTCGGAGCCAAAGGCATCGGTGAGCAGGCCGTGATTCCGACTGCGCCAGCCATACTCAACGCGATCCACCACGCAACCGGTGTGCGGCTGCTCCGCACTCCCGCAACACCTGATCGCATACGCGAGGCCATCCTCGCCAAGACTTCAAACGAAAAGACTGGAGGCGGCCGTGGCTGACGATGACGCGATTCGCTGCGATGCCTGCCCTGTTCTCTGTTACATCAAGCCCGGACGTACCGGTGCCTGCGATCGCTACGCCAACGATAACGGACAGCTCATCCGCATCGACCCGCATGTAGTTCTCGACCGCGCACTATCGCGCGGCGACTCCGTCGTCCCCTTTTTGGACCGTAATCGTGAATGGGACGGCAACATCGTCAGCGGCCCCGACACATTCGTCACGGCTATTGGCGCGGGCACAACCTATCCCGACTACAAGCCCGCCCCGTTCATCATCTCTTCCGAGGTTCAAGGGGTCGACATGGTCACGGTCGTCACCGAGGGGATCTTCAGTTACTGCGGCGTCAAGTTAAAGATCGATACAGATCGATATTTAGGCCCCGAGACCAAGCCTGTGCGCGCGCAAGGCGAGCACGTCGGACACGTGACCACAAGCGAATACGGTTCGCAGATGCTCTCGCTCGGCGGCGTGCGCCATCTTACCGGCGGCAGCCGCCGCGAGGGCAACGTAACTTGTGAAACGCTGTTGAACCTCTGTGACCGTAAGCCGGTCGAACTCACCATTGACGAAGGCGCCACCGTGATCGTCGAGGCGGGCAAGCCGCCTGTGGTCGATGGCATTCGGGAAGAGCGGATGCGCGTAGGCTGCGGCTCCGCCACGATTGGTATGTTTGCCAAACAATGGCACGGCAAGGTGGATGAAGTAGTTGTCGTCGACGACCACATTACGGGGGTTCTCTCGGAGCACCAAGCCGGAAAACTGCTGGGTATTCGCGAGACAGGAATCGAGATGAAGGGCCGCCGGTCAACTCCCGGGCGATACTTCCGGGTAGCGGAGCCGGGCACCGCCTGGGGCGGGACAAACATTGCTGATCCTCTATCTATTTTGCGCGAGTTCGATCCGAAGATCGCGTGGCCAAAACTCCGCCTGCTCATGGTCAGCACGACGGGCGAGCACCATGCATATTTCGAACTGGATGAAGCTCTCCGTCCCGTGGAAAAAGAGTTGCCAGCCGTGCTCACCGAATCGGTCGCCCGTATTAGAGAGAATTGCGAGCCCGCGCTCTCTACGGTTTTGTTCATGGGAGGTGCAGGCGGTTCCCTCAGAGCCGGTGTCACCGAAAATCCAGTGCGCCTTACTCACTCAGTGCGCGACGCGCTAACCCGTGTCACCTGCGGCGGCGCTCCGGTTTATGTGTGGCCGGGAGGGGGCATCACTGTCATGGTCGACGTAACCCGCATGCCCGAGCACGCCTTCGGTTATGTCCCCACACCGGCGCTGGTTGCTCCCATCGAATTCACGTTGAAACTGAAGGACTACGCAGCTCTTGGCGGATACATGGATCACGTCCGGCCACTTGACTCCATCTTGCACAGTGAAAGCCGCCGCCACGTCTCGGCGATGCCGGAAAATCCCTGGCCGCTCTCCCGCAACAAATCGTCGAGGTCCAATCCGTGAGAGAACGCGCGCAGATAACCCAACTACCCAACGGTCGCCTGCATCTTCACGATGGTCCCATCGACCTGATCATCGAGGCCTTCGGAGCAGCTGATGAAGTAGCGCTCGCCTACCGCGTAGCGGCGTTGCGCTTCGTCACAGTCCTCGATGAACTGTGCGGCGAGCTCGCACTACTGCGGCAGCCTGCGCGACCCGGAGATCCGCAGCCCGTCGGTGACATTGCGAACCGTATGGTAGCGGCGGTTGCGCCTTATTGTGCAGAGACCTTCATCACTCCAATGGCTGCCGTAGCCGGCGCAGTCGCGGAAGAAGTCATGGCCGCGATGACGTCCGCGGCAGAACTTTTGCGGGCCTACGTCAACAACGGCGGCGACATCGCCTTGCATCTCGCGCCGGGCGAGCGCTTCACGGTAGGCATGGTCGGGCGCCCGGACCGTCTCTCGCTCTTCGGCAAAGTTGAACTGCACTCGGCCCAGCCGGTGCGAGGCATTGCGACCAGCGGCTGGCGCGGCCGCAGTTTTTCCCTCGGCATCGCCGACGCCGTCACGGTTCTGGCCGACAGCGCTGCCATAGCCGATGCGGCCGCAACTATCATCGCCAACGCCGTGGACCTGCCCGGTCATCCCGGCATCACCCGCGTCCCTGCTCGCGATCTCGCGCCGGACAATGATCTTGGCGACCGCCTCGTCACTCAGGGGGTCGGCGAGCTCACGTCCGCTGAGGTGAGCCTGGCGCTACATCGTGGCGAAAGTTGCGCCGAGTCTCTCATCGCTTCGGGATTGATCGCTGCCGCGGCTCTCAATTTGCAAGGGACAACTTGTGTGACCATTGCAGGTAAGGCGGATACTGACGGGAGACCAGGAAGGTTCGCAGATGAGGAAAGCTCTTTGGCGATGCAATAGCGGACATTATTTTTCAGGACCTAATTGCCCACTCGACGGCTGGTCCTTTCAAGGCGCACAAGAGGTGGTCGAAATTATTCGCCAAATGCAGGAGCGGGGCGAAATCCCGTCAATACGGCAATTGAGAGAGAAGAGGTTGGGTCAAGGGGTGCTGGATAGAGTGATTATCGTGGAGTTTGGTGGAGAACGAAGCGCCTTTGACGGCTTTGCTCCTGAAGGGTACATCATCGAGGGTCATTACGTGCCTCTCAGGAAGCTCGGCCAAGATTACCTGTAGGTTTTCGGTCCACAGGAAGCGGAGTGCGTAGAATCTTGCGCTCGGCCCCAGCCAACTCAGCCAGGAGAGGAAATCATCGGATGCCTGAGGTTCAGATTCGAAAAAAATTTACAGCGGTGGAAGAGATCTTCCACGAAGGTGGTCCGCCTCCGCGCATCCCATTGCGCCGCGCCGCCGCTCTCGCGGTCATCCACAACCCTTTCGCAGGCGCTTACGTGCAAGAGATCGGCACCTTCATGGACCACCTGAAGCCACTCGGCCTCGAAATGGCGCGCTCCCTGATCGCCGCGCTGGGCGGAGACTTCAAGGCCGTTGAAGGCTATGGCAAGGGCGCGATTGTGGGCGCCGCCGGCGAAATCGAGCACGGCGCTCTTTGGCACGTTCCCGGTGGCTACGCCATGCGCGAGATTCTCGGGGGCGCGAAGGCAATCGTAGCTTCAACCAAGAAAGTCGGCGGCCCCGGCACGCGCCTCGACATCCCCATCACGCACATCAACGCTTCCTACGTGCGCAGTCATTTCGATTCCATGGAGGTTGGCCTCACCGACGCTCCCTGCGCCGATGAGATTCTGCTCGCCCTGGTGATGACCACCGGTCCCCGCGTCCATGCCCGTGTCGGCGGTCTAAAAGCCTCAGAGATCAAGGGAGAGGATGGACTGCGATGAAAGCCAACATCCGCAAGATTGTCACCTTCGTCGAAGAGACGAACACCGAAATGGGCCGACCCGTCAACCCTGCCACCCGCCGCGCCGCCGCCGTCGCAGTCATCGAAAATCCCTGCGCTGGAAAGTATGTTGAAGACTTATCGGAGTTGATGGCAATCGGCGAGCAACTTGGCGAACTGCTCACGTTGCGCGCCGTCGCCGCTCTCGGCATTCCGGCAACCAGCGTCGAGAGCTATGGTAAAGCCGCCGCCGTCGGCGAAGACGGCGAGATCGAGCACGCCGCCGCGATCTTGCATCCCAAACTCGGTGCGCCGGTACGCAGAGTCCTAGGCAAAGGAGCGGCGCTCATCCCATCTTCCAAAAAGCGAGGGGGGATGGGCGTCGTCCTCGACATTCCGCTCGGCCACAAAGACGCAGCCTTCGTCCGCAGCCACTTCGATGGCATGGAAGTGCGAATCAACGACGCTCCCCGCGCCAGCGAAATCGTCGTGGCCGTAGCTGTCACCGACAGCGGCCGCCCGCTCGCCCGCGTCGGAGGCCTGACAAAAAATCAGATCAAGGGCGAGGACGGTTTGCGTTAGTCAGTGCAACGGGCAGAGGCTATGGGTGATATTACCCTCTGCCGCGCTCTCGTGGCCCTGCTAACATGGTAGGCATGAGGGGAACGGACATCGCGTCGAAGCAGGAGCTGCTTCGGGCCCACCTGCAGAAACTGGGACGCCTGCTCGTCGCCTATTCCGGCGGCGTAGATTCCGCTTACCTCGCGTGGGCTGCCTATCAGGCATCGGGGCAAAAGATGTTGGCGATGATTGCTGACTCTCCCAGCCTGGCGCGCACCCAGCTCGCTGATGCGGTTGCCTTCGCTCAGGAACAATCGATTCCGCTGGAAGTGATCGCCACCTCGGAGCTTGACCGCCCGGAGTATGTCCGCAACGATGCGCAGCGCTGCTTCTTCTGCAAGGATGAATTGTTCACGCTCCTGGAGGAAGTTCGCGCGGTGCGCGGCTTCGATGCGATTGCCTATGGAGTAAATCTGGATGATCAGGGCGACTTCCGTCCTGGACAACAAGCGGCGAACGCACACCACGCAGCAGCTCCATTGCTCGATGCGGGGCTCAGCAAGGAAGAAATTCGCGCTCTTGCGCGGCAGGCAGGCCTACGTATCTGGGACAAGCCCGCCTCTGCTTGCTTGTCGTCCCGCATTGAATACGGCAGGCCAGTTACGCGAGAGGCCCTGGGCGTCGTGGAAAAAGGGGAAGATGCGTTGCGGGCACTGGGCTTTCGGCAGTTTCGGGTCCGGCACCACGGTGAGATCGTCCGCATAGAAGTCGCACGTGAAGAATTGGAGCGTGCGCTCGATCCCGCCATGGCCGCGCGGTTCACCACCATCTTCAAAGCGCTGGGCTTCAAATTCGTAACCCTCGATCTGGAAGGTTTCCGTTCGGGGTCGATGAACGCGCTGTTGCCTGCCACGGATCTGCTACGGCGAACGAGCTGAAGAGGCTGGCGTTCGCGCTCAAGGAGCTGTATTTAGGGGCGTTACGCCTGCGATGGCTTCTGCGGACCGCTCTGGCGCTGTGAGATAATCAACCTTTAACCAGTGATATTAAGGCGGTTTTTGGTGACTCTAATTCGACGCTCTTTTCTTCTCTTGCTGATCGTTTGTTTGGGCTGCGTGGCTCAATCTACTTCCCCCGATTTAAACAAAAAGATTGAGCGTCAGGTCCGTTCCTACTACAAGATCCCTGGCGAGGTTCACCTGGTCGTGGGCGTGCCTTCCGCCAGTTCAGAATTACCCAATTATGACTCGGTGGTCGTAACCCTCGACAACGGCGGAAAGAAGCAGGATCTCACTTTTCTGGTCTCCAAAGACCGTTCGTCGATGATGCGCGTGATCAAGTTTGACCTTAACAAAGATCCGTTCTCCGAGACGATGAGCAAGATCGACACCAGCGGACGACCGACTCGCGGAGCCAAAGCATCCAAGGTCGTGGTGGTGAATTTTGACGATTTCGAATGCCCTTTCTGCTCACGCATGCACCAGACATTGTTTCCGCAAATCCTCAAGGAATACGGCGACCGGGTTACATTTATTTATAAGGACTACCCCCTGGTGGAAATTCATCCCTGGGCCACGCACGCCGCGGTGGACGCTAATTGTCTGGCGGCGCAAAATAGCGATGCCTATTGGGATTTCGCAGACTACGTTCACGCCAACCAGCGCGAAGTGAGCAACGAAAAGACTCCGGCGGCAAGAACGGATGCGCTGGACCGCCTGACGATGCTGCAGGGTCAGAAGCATAATCTTGACGTGGTTAAGCTCCAGTCTTGCATCAAGGCGCAGGACGACAGCGCGGTTAAGGCTTCCATGAAAGAGGCTGAGGCAATCGGAGTGGAAGCAACCCCAACGTTGTTCATTAACGGACAGAAAATTGATGGAGCCGTACCGATCAGCGAGGTGCGTTCCGCGCTGGACGGGGCCTTGAAGGATGCTAATCTGCCGGTTCCGGAACACGCCGCGGTGGCTTCGGCGCCGACCTCCAAGTGATATTTGAGAAGCGGTGTGTGCCTGGGTTCCCTGTAAACACACTCAAGCGCATGGTAGACCGTCAGTGGGAGAACTTAATTTGAAGAGAAAAGCACACTTTGTCCGGCGAATGGCACTGCTGGTTACGGCGGTTGGGCTGACGGCATTTCTGGGCTGCAAGACACAGGTAAATGGTGACGTGATGGCCACCGTGGATGGCCGTAAAATCTTCCGGTCCGACATCGACAAGTACTACGATAATCAGGTCGCCAGCGCCCAACAGCCTCCCGCGGGAGAACAAGCGACGATTCTCCGCATAAACATTCTGCGCCAGTTGATCGATGATGAAATGGTGATGCGGCGGGCTGAAAAGCTAGGCCTGCTGGCGACAGAAGAAGAAGTAGACCGCAAGCTCAACGAGATCAAGTCTCCCTACACTCAGCAGGAATTCGACAAGAGGCTGCAGGAAAAAAAGATCACGCTGGAAGATTTCAAGCGCGATATCCGCCGCTCCATCACCGTCGACAAGGTGATGAACAAGGAAGTGTCCTCGAAAATCAACGTTACCGATCAGGACATTACTGATTATTTCACCGCCCACAAGTCTGAGTTCAATCTGATTGAACCGCAGTATCACCTGGCCCAGATCTTCGTCACTCCCACGCCGAATCCGCAAGTGCACAACCAGAACAACAAGGCGCAGAACGAGGGAGACGCGCGCAAGAAGATTCAGATGATTGCCAACCGCTTGGACAGCGGAGACGACTTCGCAACCCTGGCGATGAATTATTCCGAGGACCCGGAAACATCCGGCAACGGCGGCGACTTGGGAACAATTCCCGAATCCTCATTGCGCAATACAGATCCCGGCACGCGCGATCTCGTGCTCAAGCTGAAGCCCGGACAGTACAGCCCAATCATTACGGTGATGAATCCAGCGACCAAGCAGGCAGTGGGATTCCGCATCGTGAAACTAGTTTCCAAAGAGCCTGCGGGGCAGCGCGATTTGTCTGACCCGCGCGTACAGCAAGCCATACGCTCCCAACTTCATGACCGTCGCGAACAGTTGCTCAAGGCCGCTTACTACGAAATGCTGCGCGATTCAGCCAAGGTAGAGAACTACTACGCCAAGAAAGTGCTGGATAGTAACGGGCTGACGAAGTAGATAGATAATCAATCAACGATCGCAAGTACGTCGCCAGCATTGACCGCGGTGCCTTCGCCAACTAGGATTTTTTGGATAGTCCCCTTCTTCGGCGATTTGATTTCGTTCTGCATCTTCATCGCTTCGACCACAGCAACGCCGGCTCCTGCTTCCACTGCAGCGCCTTCCTGTACCAAGAGGCGTACGACTTTGCCGGGCATTGGGGCATTTATCTCCTTAGGCCCGGCATGCTGGTTCACGCGAGATCGACCGCGCAGAGAGCGCGGATCGCGAATTTCAACTGCGAAGCGGGTACTTCCCACCCACAAATACAAGTCGTTCGCGACCCGTTCAGACTTAACTTCATACGCCAGGTTCGCTACGCGAAGCGAAAGAACATCTGGTTGTACTAGAACTGCCTCAACCTCCACATCCCGGCCGTCGAGACGACAGGAGCAGCGTCCGTCGACGCGGTTGAGCTCGAGCCGGAAGTTCTTGCCGTCGATGGATACGTCGAAGAGCATAGAAGAATCAGTGGCTGGTGATCAGTGATCAGTAATCAGTAATCAGTGATCAGTGGCCAGTTGCTCCGCACCACCCAGTAAATCGTCTCGCGAGCCAACAAAGACGCGGGCATTAGTTCCTAAGGGACTCCGCTCACCGCAACGCTTCCCGGCGACTTGCAGCCTTCCAGTTGGAATCCCTGCTCCCAGCCGAACCATGGGCAGCCACAAATCCGTCTTTACCGGCTTCCGATGAGCCTAACGCCGCAAACATGCCGGCGGCGATGGCTGCCACCGCCTCTGCTCTTGAGTCCTCTGACCGATCTTCGCTTCGCTTCAACATTCGGTCGAGAAACTCGGTATCAAGTTTGGCGGCGCGGAAATCCCCATCCCCCAGAATGCGTCGAAATAAAGAAATGTTCGTCTTGATGCCCCCTACAAAGTACTCGTTGAGAGCACGTGTCAGCCGCGCGATGGCCTGATCCCGATCGCTACCGTAACCGATTAACTTAGCCAGCAGCGGATCGTAATCGATGGGGACGTTCCAGCCTTCGTACATGCCATTGTCAATACGGATGCCCGGACCCTCAGGTTGCAACAGCAAGCTGATCTTGCCTGGGCTTGGAAAGTAATTGTTGTCGGGATCTTCGGCGTAAATCCGGCATTCAATGGCGTGACCCCGGACTTGTATCTCGTCTTGGTTGAACGGAAGCTTTTCACCAGCTGCAATACGGATCTGCAGATGAACCAGGTCCATGCCGGTGATCAGTTCTGTTACGGGATGCTCTACCTGCAAGCGTGTATTCATCTCCAGAAAATAAAAATTCTTCTGCTGATCGACGAGGAACTCGACCGTGCCGGCGTTGGTATAGGCGGCGGCTTGAGCGACGCGGACGGCAACTTTGCCCATGCGGCTCCGCATATCGGCGTCGACGATCGGAGACGGCGCTTCTTCCAAAACCTTCTGGTGGCGGCGCTGCAGTGAACACTCCCGTTCGCCAAGATAGACGGTGTTGCCGTATTCGTCGGCGAGTACCTGCATTTCGATGTGCCTCGGGTTGACGATGACCTTCTCGATATAAACTTCGGTGTCGCCGAAGGAACGTTCCGCCTCGCTACGCGCTGACTCCAAAGACGACTTCAGCTGCTCGGAGCCGTGCACCAGGCGCATGCCTTTACCGCCGCCTCCCGCAGCGGCTTTCAACATTACCGGATAGCCGATTTTCGCGGCTACTTTCTCTGCCTCCGCGAACGATTCCACCCCGCGCGATGTGCCGGGCACGAAGGGAACGCCAGCTTTTTCCATGGCTTGGCGCGCACGTGTCTTCGATCCCATGGCTCCCATGGCTGCGGGGGTGGGGCCGATGAACTTCACGCCTGCATCAGCGCATGCTTGGGCGAACTTCGCATTCTCTGAGAGGAAACCGTAACCCGGATGGATGGCGTCCGCTGCGGATCGCTTGGCAACATCGAGAATCTTTGGGATGTTGAGATACGATTCGCTCGCAGCTGGTGCACCAATTGGATACGCTTCGTCAGCTTTGCGAACGTGAAGCGCCGCGCGATCGACTTCGGAGTAGACGACCACGGCGGCGATCCCCATTTCGTGGCACGCACGAATCACGCGGACCGCGATCTCGCCACGATTTGCTATGAGGATTTTCTTGAACATTCACTTAATCGTCTTCTGAGCTACGAACCGGGCCCGACGAACTCAAGATTTTACAGCAGGGGCTGACCGCGAGATCTTCTTAGGGTTTCTTTTCGCCCTCTGAATAGAGCGCCCATGAGCTTGCTAGATCCTGGACGACATGGCCAAGGGATTTGTAAACGGTGATCTCTTCTGCAGAGCGGCGACCTTCGATTTCGCCAGCCAACACCTGCCCAATCTCAGCGGCGATGTGATCGTCACCGATTAAGCCCGCCGCCTTGGCACGGAGAAACTCCCCGCCCTGCTGGAGAACTCCCTCACGGCTGTCGGCAATGAAGCGCGAGCGGACGACCAGGTCATTGTCTACTTCTGATGAGCCTGCAAAGCCGGAGCCGACAACATTCAAGTGCGTGCCTGGACGCACCCACGCGCCCTTCAAGATTGGCTCGGCCGCCGCCGTGACTGTGCAAACAATATCAGCTTCGGCGACGGCTTGTTCCACATCTTTCGCGCTTACGACTGGCACGCCAAGTTCCCGTTGCATCCTTTCGGAGAAGGCTCGGGCACGTTGGGGAGAACGCCCCCATATTGAGATTGATTCGAGCTCGCGCACTTTGCTAATCGCCCGCGCGTGGGTCGTGGCCTGTTCGCCATAGCCGAGGATCGCCAGACGGCGGGCATCCTTACGCGCCAACGCGTCGGTGGCAACCGCGCTGGCCGCCGCTGTTCGAATGGCCGTAATCTCGCCGGCATGGACGACGCACACAGGCGCGCCGGTTTCTGGTTCGAACAGAATGACCAAGCCCTGATGCGACTGCTTCCCCAGCGCAAAGTTATCCGGAAAAACGCTGATTAACTTCGCCCCGAAAGGCGCGGCTGCACCCATTGCACCGGGCATGACGCCGAATAGGCGGCCCTCGCCGAGCGGGATGATCGACCGCAGAAGTTGCCTGGTTTCGCCCTTCGAGAACGCGATCATGGCTTTGCGCACGATCGGAATGCATACCTCGTAGCTAAGCCGCCGGGCGACTTCGTCGCGGTCTATGAATCGCATCGGGGCAGCCTCGCTCTCGGATTTCTTCACTCTGGGGAAATGCGGGAAAGACTCACGGCGAACGGAGCGGCTTCGTGCCCTGATCGGATCCAGCTGGATCTGGGGGTGAAGCGGTGGCGGAGAAGGGTCCAGATGGCGAGCCAACCGTCGCTATGGCGGATTTTTTTGCCTTCGCTCGCCGAGCGGGGGTTGTAAGCGACGGGAACCTCGGCAATCTTCTCGCCCATGCGGCTGAGTTTTGCGGTGACTTCGGGACAGAACTCAAAGCGCCGGCACTCGAGGTCAATCTGCACGATCAGCGAGCGACGGAAGACTTTGTAGCAGGTGGCTTCGTCGTGGATACCCGCGCCGTAAAGCAGATTCGTGAGATGAGTCAAAAGCTTTGCCCCGAGGAAAAATCTAAGTCCGCGCTCGGGGCGGTCTGGGCGCACGCCATAAACCACATTTGCCTGCCCCTGCTCGAGCGGACGCAGCAGGGCGGAATAGTCCTGCGGATCGTATTCCAGATCGGAGTCTTGAATCAGGACATATTCTCCGCGGGCGTATTGGAGCGCGGTCCGGATGGCCGCGCCTTTGCCGCAGTTCTCCTCGTGGAAGACGACGGTGACGTCATTCGCCAGAGGCATGGCGCGGAGTTTCTCGCGGGTGCCGTCGGTGGAGCCGTCATCGACGATAATGATTTCTTTTCTGACCGGCGAGGCGTGGATGGCTTGAAGAAGCTCATCAACATGCGCGACCTCGTTATAAACGGGCACGATTACGGACACGCATCCGGCCCAGCGCGCGGTGGTTGATGCGGCGGCGCTGTTGCGCGGCGATGATTGCAACGATGCTCCGGTCATGGCCATCCTGAAAATCCAGCGCCTACGGGCATGATGAAAACAGCGCGCTCGCGGCATGCCTGAAGTCATGCCTTGATACGTATCATTCACGCCATAGGGCTCTTCGTGGCGATCTATTCTAAGCATAGTATCATCTGGAATCCGCGCGTTTGCTCCAACGCACACATGCAGAAGCCAGACCCGGCGGTTCACCACAACACGGGCAACACGCCCCAAACTTCATTCGCGCAACCGGCCTGGACCTGGGTTTCGGTGCTCACCCTGGCCATCCTTACTGCGGGCGGGAGCGTTTTGCGCTTTCTAGCTCTCGCGCGAAAGCCTTTCTGGTTTGATGAGTGCTTCAGCGTCGAAGTCGCGCGGCTCAGCTGGCACGACTTGGTGCGGCTGCTTTGGTGGCGCGAAGCCAACATGTCGCTGTATTACTTGCTGCTGCGCGGATGGTTGCATTTCGGCTTCGGTCCTTTCTTCATCCGCAGCTTTTCCGTGCTGTGCTCTCTTGCCACGTTGCCTGCCATCTTCTGGCTGGGCGGCAAGCTCTTCGACCGCCGCGTGGGCCTGATCGCCGTGGCACTGATGAGTTGCAACGCGTATGCCATTCGTTATGCGCAGGAAGCGCGCAGCTACGCGCTGTTCATGCTCTTGGCCACATTGTCGAGCGGCTTTTTCTTGGCATGGATGCGGAGACCGTCGCAGCGAAATCGCTGGGGATACGTCGTGACGAGCGTTCTCGCCGTCTATGCTCACTTCTACGCTCTGTTTCTGATCGCGGCTCAATGGTTGTCGCTGCGAGGGCTGGAGGCAAAGCAAGATTCGCCGGCGGCAGGAGCGGTCTCCTCCGGACTGCGGCGGGCGTGGATCGGAATCGCAATTGCAGTGCTGCCCTTGCTGATCTTTGTGGGTAAGACTGGTGCGGGGCCGATCCGATGGATTCCGCGGCCCGGGTTTCAGGACGTACTGGATTTCTGGGAACACCTCGCGGGCAACGATGGGTTGCCATTGCTCCTGTTCTATGCCGCGGCCTGCCTGGCAGCCATCCTGCCACTACGAGCCCTGCTGCTCAAGTTCGGGACTGGTTGGAAAGTATGGAGGGTGCAGTTTCTGCTGGTCTGGCTACTTTTTCCGATAGCCTTGACGCTCCTACTCTCGCTGGCGCGGCCAGTCTTTCTAGGACGATACTTCATCTTCTCCCTGCCGGCGCTGATTGTCCTAGCTGCGGCAGGCCTGGCGAATCTTCGTAGGATGTGGATAGTAGCCATTTGCTTGGCAGCCATGCTGCTGCTTTCGTTGCAAGGAACGCTTTCTTATTATGATCACGATTTCGATCTGGAGCGTGACGGATCCGAAGCCGCGGCAAACTACATTTACGATCACGCGCAGGCTGGGGATGCAATTCTCTTTCACATTGCTGAGGCGAGGATTCCATACGAGTTTTTTGGCTCGCTCCGTGGGCAGGATTCGGCGCCGGGCCTGGCGTCAGGCCCGGAAATTGTTTTCCCGCGGCACGGCGACCGTCTGGATTATCGCGATGTTACTGGCAAGCCCAGCAGCGCGTTCTTGCGATCGTTGCCGGATCAACACACTCGGCTTTGGGTGGTGCTGATGAGTAACGGAGCGGCCGGCCATCCCGATGCTACTACGCTTATGCTTGATCAGACTCTCGGCGGATCATTTCTGGAGATGACGAAAATGCAATTTCCGCAAGTGGAAGTCAGGCTCTACCACAAGTGAGTTGCTGTGTGGAGTTGCGCGGGGGTCGCGAAGCAGATCGCAGTCAGTTTCTTTCGCGCCCTCTGGGCTCGGCGACACGTAATCGGCAATAGGGGGAGTGGTCACCCGCTCTCCCCTGCCACACCGCCGTACATGCGGGTCCGCATACGGCGGTTCAGTTCGAAGCACATCCAGTAAGCCTGGAAGGCCGAGTGCGTCGAAGTAAACAACGGGAAGAGCGAATGTCAAAGCCGGGCTGTTGGCCAGACGCCAAGGACCGTGGCGGCTGCCAGCGGTTTGAGCCGCCAGGACAGCACCGCCGTTCCCTTGGCGCAGTTTGACAAGCCGCCCGCTTCGCGGCTGATTTCTTGCGCCCAGCTTACTTCGGTTGGTCCATCGTGATGCCTTGCTGACCCGGCTGCTTCTCGGCTTTGACCTTCTTGGTGCTTAGAGTCTGATCAACCCAGTGGTCGGCGGTTTTCAAATCCTCCTGGCGGGCATTCAGGTCATCACACTCGACGTCAGCCTTTTCGCGGTACATCAGGTTCAAGTAAGCCATGGCATCGTCGTAATCGGGCCGAAGCTGGATCGCCTTGTTAAGGTTTTCGATGCCTTCCTGGATCGCGGGCGCGTTCTTCACTTTCAGTTCCGCGCACACTTTTTTCTGATCCTTGTTCTTGGCGCTCAAGTTCTCATCCGGCTTCATGCCGAGCTTGGCCCGCTCTTCCATACGCGGCTGATAGCTGGCTGTCCAGTCAATAACGCCTACTGAGTAGTAGGGCTCGGGATCGTTGGGGTCAACATCGGCAGCCATGCGGTAATACTTCTTGGCTTCGT
>JAUTWY010000540.1 GCA_030838305.1 Acidobacteriaceae bacterium | reverse complement strand
GACTCGTTGACCATGTAACCGCGGTATTGCTAGTGTTGGATACGGTGGCCGTGAATTTTTGAGTTCCCGCGGAAACCAGACTTGCGATTGCAGGTGCAACAGAAACAGTGATCGAACCAGCTGTAGTAATCGTTATGTTCACATTGGCGCGGCTGTCAGGATTTTCAACACTGGTTGCCGTGATACCGACCGTCGTATTCGTTGAAACCTTAGGGGCTGTAAATAATCCGGATGCGGAGATCGCTCCCTGACTGGCAGCCCACCTAACAGCGGTGTTTTTGGCATTAGTGACAGTCGCCACGAACTGGTAAATCGCGGCGGTGTTTAGCGTCGCATTGCCTGGAGAGACAGTTACCGAGATTCCCTTTGATGCGGGAGAGGAATTGGTAGTGCTGGTGCTAGATTTTTGAATAGGGTTGCAACCGAGCGAGCTCAGTGCAAGCAGTGTCGTAAGAACCAGCGCAACCCTCGATGATCGGGTGAAAAGCACAGCATTATCCAGGTAAACGGACTTGGGGGACATACCGTTCTCCCTACTGATCTGTGAATTCCTGTAGCTGCCCGAACTTTAGCGCGAACAAATCAAGTGGGACAGATAGCGGAGGGGTAGGGCAGCCGTGCCGGAGGGACATGTACGGGCGTGTTTCGTCGGAAGCGATTCAGCTTTTGGATTCAGGGGAGATAGCGGTATCGGAATTGAAGTGGGAAGGTGAGCAAATCGACCAGCAGCTTTCGCGAACCCGCTACCGCTGTCTGCGTGTCGCCTATCTTTACTTTACCGGAGCCGAACTTGTCCGGGTTCCCGGCAAGAATATGTTGCATGTGAACGGTCGCTTCCGTTCCTTCCAGGAATGAACTTGGCAGCTCTTGACCTACAGTGTCGCGCCCAACCTGCCGAAGCAGAGCGGCGGGGTTCAGAACGAAATCCTCATATCGAATTCGGCGATAGGTTTTAGCTCGAAGCTTTAAGGCCTCGGCGAGGATATTGTAAGACCACCACCAGGCAATGACCCTGCGGGCGGGATGGACGGCCAAGTAGCCTTTCGATTTCGTCCAACTGGCAACCACATTTTGTGGATGGCGGACCACGTGGACGACATGGAGTTCGACGCCCGGGACGAGACTAACCAGAAGCGCATTCGCCGGATTTTTCGACGAGTCGACTATGACCGAGCACCCGGTGTCTTGCGCGACTCTCCGATAGACACCTGAAATGGCAGCCAAGATAGCTTCGTACTGTGCCGAAATGGCATTGCGTCCGCGGACGAGCAGCCAGGGAAATGTTCGCATGCGGACCAGTGCAGCGCCAGAGTCAGAAACATCCGCTGGTATTTCCTTCACAATATCCCGCCAGAACGGGCACTGGGGGACAGACTGTCCGCATCCGCAAGGAAGGTTCTTTGCCTGGAGGTGGCGGTCGAAGAGATAGCGCGCAGCCTCTCCGACATTTACAAAGCCATCCAACTCGCCCAGCAGGCGGGCCATGATAGTAGTGCCGCTGCGGCCGGAACCGGCTACAAACAATACTTTAATCGTTTCGTTTCCCATGAGGGTTTGACTAGTAGGCCGCTCGTAAACTGACGTCGACATTCTGACACCAAAAATCTTAGGATTCGATCAACTTAACTCGGTAAAAGCCAGTTCCTTGGCCCTTTGCGCCGCTTTCACCACGGCCTTAATGAGCGTCACTCGTAATTTGCCTTCTTCCAATTCCATGATTCCGTCGATTGTGCATCCCGCCGGAGTAGTGACCGCGTCCTTTAGAAGCGCAGGATGATCTCCGGTTTCCAGAACCACTCGGGCAGCGCCAAGAGTGGTTTGTGCGGCTAGCAGGGTGGCGATATCACGGGGCAAGCCCACCTTGACTCCCGCCTCCGCCAATGCTTCGAGAATGATGTAGATATAAGCCGGCCCGCTCGCCGAGAGCCCAGTAACCGCATCCATCTGCTTTTCGTCCACCACCACCGTGCGTCCGACTACACCGAACAGAGTTGAAGCGGCCTCCAAATGACTGGGTTCGGCGAACCTGCCTTTACATAATCCGGTCATCCCGCAATTCAACAAACAGGGAGTGTTAGGCATGGCCCGGATTACCGGCATGTCGATGCCAAGAGCCTTTTCGATCAGAGCAGTGGGAACCGAAGCGGCGACGGAAATCAGCAATTGTTGAGGGTTGATGTGGCCGCTCAGCTCCGCCATTACTTCGCGCACCACTTGCGGCTTTACGCAGAGCAAGATGATATCCGCATTCCGCACGGCGGCAACATTGTCGATACCCACCGAGATGTTAAGTTTGTCACACAGCATTCGGGCTCGCTCAGGATGTTGCACAGTTGCAGATGTCAGATTGGGGGGAAACATCCCACTCTTTATTAGCGATTGAAGTAGGATCACGCCCATTTTCCCCGCCCCCAGGACGGCTAGCCGTTTTCCAGACAAATTTACGCCCATATTTCGCGCTCCCCCATGATACTCACGACTCACGAACGCAATGCATGCCAGTAACAATGTCAGAATATCAACCGCCTCGCGCTTCGGTTCATCCCGGACGAGACTGCATCCACTTCCATGCCGTTGAGACAATATCCCGCAACGAGCGAGTGGCCCGCCAATTCAATAAACTCTCGGCGCAGTGCGGATCTGCGACCAGAATCGGCGGGTCGCCCTCCCTGCGGGCGCTCATGCGCCTGGGAACCGGCTTGTGGGTCACCTCTTCCACCGCAGTGACTACTTCACTTACCGAGTGGCCCTGACCCGTCCCAAGGTTCATTGCAATCGAATTGTCTCCAGCCTCTAGCTTTCGTAAGGCCCTCACATGCGCGTCTGCCAGGTCGTTAACGTGGATGTAGTCGCGGACACAGGTTCCGTCCGGGGTTGCGTAGTCTGAACCGTAAATTTGAAGTTCGGGTCCGTTTCCGGCAGCCGCGCGCAATGCCAAAGGAATAAGATGGGTCTCGGGATCGTGGCATTCGCCGATCTCGCCGCTCTCATCCGCACCCGCGGCGTTGAAATAACGGAGACTGGCAAACCGCAGACCGTAGGCATGATCGTAGGCCTGAAGCGCATTTTCAAAGAAGAGCTTAGAGGCTCCATAAGGATTCACGGGCTGGCGCGGAGTATCTTCCACGATCGGAATTTTCGCCGGCACGCCGTACACCGCACAGGTCGATGAGAAGATCACTTTGCGCAAGCCGACTTCAATTGCCGTATTAAGAAGCGCCAACCCTCCTTCCACATTATTGTGGAAGTATTTTCGCGGGTTCTCAACCGATTCGCCCACGTAAGAATGCGCCGCAAAATGCATCACCGCATCCACCCTTCCCATCGCCTCGGAG
>JAUTWY010000507.1 GCA_030838305.1 Acidobacteriaceae bacterium | reverse complement strand
TAGGGACGGCCGCCTCGGCTGTCCCCATATTCCATTGGTAGATTCTTCCCACGCAGCCTCGGCTATAATGTTCTGTAACGCTGGTTGGGTTTCGCGCCTCGCTCCCTGCACTGCCAGAGCAAGGATTCAGCCCTCGTTACAGGAACTGAACACCGCCGCGAAGGAGTCCGCATGGCTATCGAGAAGTCGGAAAAGATCTGGCACAATGGCAAGCTCATTCCCTGGGATGAAGCAACGATTCACGTGATGTCGCACGTGGTCCACTACGGGTCCTCGGTATTCGAGGGGATCCGCTGCTACGCGCCGCCTTCCGGGCCGGCCATCTTCCGCGCGACCGAACACATTCAACGGCTGCTCGATTCCGCCAAGGTTTACCGCATCGACGTGGATTACAGCCGCGAGCAACTGGTGAAGGCCATGCTCGAAACCGTTGCCAGCAACGGCGCTTGGCCCTGCTACGTGCGGCCCATCATTCTCCGCGGCTACGGCGAGGCAGGAGTGAATCCGTTCAACTCGCCCACCGAGGTTTACATCATCAATTATCCGTGGGGAAAATATCTGGGCGGCGAGAATGAAGGCTGCGACGTCTGCGTTTCTTCGTGGACGCGGATTGCGCCGAACACTTTACCTGCGATGGCCAAATCGGGCGCGAACTACATGAACTCGCAGCTCATCAAGATGGAAGCCATCGTGAACGGCTTTGCCGAGGGCATTGCGCTCGACATCAACGGATTCGTCAGCGAAGGCTCGGGCGAAAACGTGTTCATCGTGCACCGCGAAAAGCTGATCACTGCGCCGCTGGGCAACTCCGTACTGCCTGGAATCACCCGCGACTCCGTATTGCAGATCGCGCGCGATCTGAATATTCCAACCATCGAGCAGATGATTCCGCGCGAGATGCTCTACATCGCCGACGAGGCGTTCTTCACCGGAACGGCGGCGGAAGTCACGCCCATCCGCTCGGTCGATAAGATCAAAGTGGGCAAAGGCGGAATCGGTCCGATCACCAAGGCGATCCAAAAAGAGTTTTACGCCATCGTGCGCGGAGAGAAAGACGACCGCTACGGCTGGCTCACTCCCGTGCCGGTACGCAGCAAGCAGCCCGTCGGCGTGTGAGCTAGACACCTTTATTCCGTGAGCGCCAGGACCGGCTGCTGTTTTAAACGGCTCTCGAAAAACGCTTCGACCTGGTTCAGAATTTCTACCGCGCTCTTGGATTCATAGATTGCCTTGCGCAAGGACGCCCCGCCCGGGACGCCGTGCGTAAACCAGGAGGCAAACTGCTTCATCTTGCCGACCGCATCGGGAAGTTCTTCTTCGATCAGCATCTGGAAGTAGGTGTGGATCATCTGGTAGCGATCGAGTTCGGAGGGATGGTCGTAAGGCTTGGCCACCTTAGAGACACCTGCATTCCCCATCGCCCCGCGGTACTGCTGGATCTGGCGGAAGATCCAAGGATTCGAAGGGGCGGTGCGCCCGATCATGACGGCATTGCATCCGGTCTGCGTCACCATGGCGCAGGCGTCTTCCGGGGTGCGAATGTCGCCATTGCCGATCACTGGAATTTCTACTGCCGCTTTCACCGCGGCGATCCACTCCCAGCGGGCGTTGCCACTATATCCTTGTTCTCGCGTGCGGGCGTGAAGCGCGACCGCCGCCAAGCCGCATGATTCGGCCATGCGCGCCAGTTCGACGCAAACGATTTCATCATCGCTCCAGCCCGCGCGAAACTTCACCGTGAAAGGAATCTTCACCGCAGCGCGCACGGCTTCGAAGATACGGCCGATGGCCGGAAGATCGCGCAGCAGGCCGGAGCCGCCGTTGCACTTCACCACTTTCTTGGCCGGACAACCGAGATTCAAATCGACCAGGTCGAACCCCAGACCCTCGACCATGCGTGCGGCTTCGGCCATCACTTGCGGATCGCTGCCAAACAGCTGTGCGGAGATGGGATGTTCGTCTTCGTAGAAATGGAGGTAGCGCTTGGCCTTCTGATCCTTCTTGCGCAGCACGCCGTCAGCCGATGTGAACTCGGTCATGATCAAGCCGCAGCCGCCGAGGTTGCGGATGAAACGGCGGAAGACGGTGTCGGTTACCCCAGCCATCGGAGCCAAAACCGTAGCGGGTGCGATTTCGACAGTGCCGATGGAGAAACCCGCGGGAACTGGGAGCAGTGGCACGGCCTCGCGGGCGAGGGCGCCCGCGCCACCTAGGCCTGCCGGATTGTCCCAGAACTTCTTCACGCTTCTATTCTACTTGGCCCAACGAAATAAAAGCCCTCGCCACGAGGCGAGGGCCTAATCCCAGGATTGCCCAGGTACGACTTACTTTTTCGCCAGTTCAGGCTTGGCGGGAGCAGGAGCGTTCTTGGCGTACTTGCGGCGGAACCGCTCCACACGGCCGGCAGTATCCATGAGCTTCTGTTTCCCGGTAAAGAAGGGGTGGCACGCGGAACAGATTTCTACGCTGATGTCTCCCTTGTGAGTCGAGCGCGTAACAAAGGCATTGCCACAAGCGCAGTGCACGCGAATTTCGTTATAAGCGGGATGAATGGCTGCTTTCATAGGAGTTAGACCTCGATACGAATCTTTAGATTCTACCGGAAGCCCCGGGGATTCAGCAACGGTGCAGCCATCGGTGCAGCCATCGGCTTTCAGTTGACAGCTTCTTCAAAAGCGGAACTGATACGAGACCTTCACAAAGAACTGCCGGCTGTCGTCGATGTAGCCTTCCGCAGTGTGGAAGACTCCCACTCCCGGAGCCACGCTCAAGTTCTGAAGGTCGCTGTTGTAGCCAACATAAATCGCAGTGCCCGGATGAACCAGATAGGTGAGTAAAAAGTCGGCATTGAACTGCCGCGACGTTGGCAGAAGAGTGTTGAGATTCGTCATGCCGGGAGTATTCGCCAGCAAGGAGTTGTATTGCAGGATCACGCGCAGTGACAGTTGTGGAGTGAATTGCCAGTTCCATTTGGTGCGCACGATGTGGTCGTTGAAAATACCGCTATTGGTCCCGATCGTCCGCAGGCGTTCAAAAAGATAGGTGTTCTCAATCTTCAACGGCTTGATGGGGCGAAACGTCAGCGTCCCGGTGCCCGTATCCAACCGGGATAAGAGAGTTTGCGGCAGAGCGTTCGCCGCCGGCACGAAGTTCACTCCGTCTCCCCAGTAGTAGCTGGCCCCAACGGTAGCCTTTCTGAAATAGCCGGTTTGAAACGACGCTCCACTGCGGTGTTCGTGATAGTCCTGGTTCTGGCTGACGGCTAAACCAAGATAAGCGAAATCCTGCGGACGCAGGCGTTCCCTAAACTCTTCATAAGGAAACAAATAGATTAGCGTCTGACCTCGTCCCTGGATTGCCAAGTAAGGCTGGTAATCCGTATCCAGGCGATTGCCCTCGTGATCGAAGACGTAACGCTGATTCAGCGATGGTCCCCAGTCAACGATCCACCCTTTCTTCGGACGGAAACGGTAGTCGATCGTCTGGTAAAGCTCACGGATATCGACGCGGTTTACAAACCCCGGCATGGTCACGAAGCCCGGGCTGATGTCGTCGTAAATGCCTTCGTAGGAAAAATGCAGGCCATCACGTTTCAGGTCGAGCTTCTGGGCGGGGCCGCCGTAGTAGTTGCCCTTTCCCGCACTCCCCGAATCAAAGGGAAACAAGTTGGTTTCGCAATTGTTGCTTGCGTAGGAGGGCGAAAAGAAATTGCCTGCCAGATTGCTGGAGCTTACGACAGCCTGTCCCTCCAGACTCCAGTTAGCATTGAATTTCAAGCGCGTGTCCAGCCCGCCCACCCGATTAAACTCGCCAGTCGTTGGACATTCCCAGTCCGTGTACAAGACCCCAACACTGGATTGCTTGAAGATATCGCGACTCACCCGCGCGATCGTGAAGTAAGATCGCGTGCTGGAGAGGGGAAAATAGCTGGCCACCGCCTGGCCCGGGCCGCGGTCATCAGTCGACATCAGGCCCACTGAGTACGGGCCTTCTCTTCCCGTCAGGCGGATTCCGGCGGACGGGTCCTGAATATTGCGGGTGAAAAATAAATCCAGAGGAGTGCGGAAGTAATCTTCGTTCTCCAGAAAAAACGGACGCTTCTCGGGAAAATACACTTCGAAGCGCTGGTTCACCGTGATCTGCGGATCCTCCGATTCCACCTGGCTGAAGTCCGGATTCGCGGTCACATCGAGCACAAAATGATCGTGAATCACAAACTTCGCATCCATCCCAGGTTGCCCCTGGGTGGTGGCATGCTGAAAAAATGGATTGCTTGAATCGCGAGTATCGAGCGCACGGAATCCGCGCAGCACTCCATAAGGAATCAGTTCGATGCTGCGTCCCGGGGAGATTCCCTCAAGGCCATTAAGCGTCGCTGCTTGCCCCAGCCTGCCGCCCACTTTATAAGAAATCTGCGGCCAGAATGCGTCTTCGGTCTTGCGATAGATTCCGCGATACAAAATGATTCCCCACTGCTGATCTTTGGTCGCAGCAAAGCGCAGGCTCTTGAACGGTATCGCCATCCAGACCACAAAGCCGCGGCTCGTGACTTTGCCCTTGGAATCCCAAACCGTGTCGAATGACGTGTCGAAATTTCCATTGACCTCTTCCCGGGAAGCCTCATTCCAGATCGCATCCCATTGCACCCCGAGAGGCGTGGTCTGGAAGGCATAGGCGCGCCGCCGGTCGTGAAAAGTATCAAGCATCACCTCCACCTGGTCGTCGTCGTAAATGTCTTCCCGCCGCGACATTCGCGCCCGCACTTTCTTGGCATCGTCGAAGCACACGAACACGATGTACAGATTTTTTTGGTCGTAGCCGAGATAGGCTTCGGTTTCCTCCGAGATTTTTTCTCCGTCATGCGGATTGCGTTGCACAAAGCCGGTGACTTTCGCCATCTGCTGCGCGATTTCTCCCTCGGGCTGCATGCCCAGAAAGTCATCCAGCGCAGGCGCCCGGCTTAGGCGCGGAATCGTCAGAGTGGGGGGCGGGATTGCCGGCTTTGGTGCAGGCTTTACCTGAGGGTCTTTAATGGCTGGCTCCGGCAACTGGGCCGAAGGGGCGGGATTCTGCGGAGAAGGCTCAGGTTTCTGTCCCGGCGGTGCAGGATTTGCTTCGGGGGGTGGGGGCGGATTCTGGGGAGTAGTCTGGGGACTTTGTCCGGCTGCGGTCGTTTGCGAGGTAACCGCGTCCTGCGAGGCTTGGGATGCGGGTGCTGCCCACGCATGGATGACGGTGATGGCGCCATGCAGGGTTACTGCTCCTGTGAGCAACAGCCCAGGTTGTGTTTTGGCTAACCAATGGCAACTTCGAGCCGAACGCAAGAAATGCCCTCACGCCCCCACCGCTCACAGTCCAGCAGGGGAACTGAGCACGATACACCATTCCCCCGCCTCACAAAACAAGAACCTGTTGTTTATAGGTTTCCCGAACGCGTCTATGATGAGATGTGATTTGCGGCACAAATCGGCAGGAGCTTGCCAGCAGCCGATTAAAACAGCGAACTCTGCCTGCGGGTGGGGACGATTTTGAAATAATCGTAGGCCAGTTGGGTTGCGACCCGGCCGCGGGGAGTGCGATTCAGGAATCCAATCTGCATCAGGAAGGGCTCGTAGATTTCTTCAATCGCGTCGGGCTCTTCGGCCAATACCGCCGCTAGAGTATTCACGCCCACGGGCCCACCTTGATATTTTTCGATAATTGTCAGCAGTAGCCGGCGATCCACTTCATCGAACCCGTATTGATCCACTTCGAGCATCTGTAGCGCCGCCTGCGCTGTGGGTAAATCGATCTTGCCCGCCCCGCGTACTTGTGCATAATCGCGCACGCGCCGCAAGAGGCGGTTGGCGATGCGCGGCGTCCCCCGCGACCGGCTGGCAATCTCGGTCGCTCCCGCCGCGTCGACCTCGACTCCCAGAATCTCCGCCGACCGCTCCACGATCACACGCAGCTCTTCCGGAGTGTAAAATTCCAGCCTCAGCACGATGCCAAACCGTGAACGCAGCGGCGCCGAAATCAGTCCGGCCCGCGTGGTCGCGCCCACAAAAGTAAACGGCTTCACTTCCAGCGTGTGCGTGCGCGCCGAGGGTCCTTGTCCAATGATGATGTCCAGTTTGTAATCTTCCAGCGCCGAGTACAGCAACTCTTCCAGCACCGGCTGCAAACGGTGAATCTCATCGATGAACAGGACTTGCTTGTCCTGCATGTTGGTGATGATCGCTGTAAGGTCGCCTTTTATTTGGAGCAGCGGCGCCGCGGTCGGCTGGAAATGGACTTCCAACTCATTGGCAATTATGTTTGCCAGCGTTGTCTTCCCCAGCCCAGGAGGCCCGTACAGCAGCACGTGATCCATAGCCTCGCCGCGCGAGCGGGCGGCCTCAATCGCAACCGCCAGATTCTCTCTTACTTTGGTTTGCCCGATGAACTCGCCCAGCCGCTGCGGGCGCAGCTTCAGCTCGAACGAGGAATCGTCCTCCACCGGCGCGGCAGAAACCAGCCGCTCGGGACTGTAGTTCAGGTTGGGAATGTTCTTCGCCGCCATTCTCACCGGATGTTACCACGCGGCCCGGACACTTACTGCTACTGCCGCGAAACGCACAGCCTTGCGCATGGCACAGCCGCCCACAATTCACCCAATGTTAACGTTTCTGTCACATCGCAGTAACGCCTTAGCCCTAGCTTTCCTAAGGAATGAAGTTCCGCTCGCCAATCTCGGCGAACTGCCGGCGCTATAAAACAGTCGAAGGAGACTCAAATTTATGAAGATAAGAGCGTTAATGATTCCATTGGTATTCGCACTGACAGCTGCGGCACTCGCGCAAGAGGGCCCTGTGCCGAAAGGTGTCCATCCCCTGGACCATGTTTTTGTCCTAGTGATGGAGAACCACGGTTTTAACGAGATTCTCAATAATCCCAACGCCCCATTCATCAACCAATATGCGCAACAAGCAAATCTTGCGACCAACTACTTTGCGATCGCCCATCCCAGCCTCACTAATTACCTCGAGATCGTCGGTGGCTCGAATTTCGGAGTGCTGAGTGACAATTCGCCCGACTGGCATAATGCCTCCTGCACCACCAACCTGGTCTCGGGAGTGCCTAACACCGACAACCCGTCCAGTCTCGCCATTTGTCCGATTTCGGGCAGCGGCACCGATGCCGCAATTCCGGCGCTTGACTGCACCAACGAAGTTTCAGGTCCGCCTTGCGAAGTCAACATCGATGGCACGCGTTCGTACGCGGCCGCCACCAGCACCCTGGGCATCACCATTGCCGACCAACTTGCCGCCGCCGGAAAAAGCTGGAAGACTTACCAGGAAAATCTCCCCATGACTGGTCCGGATCTGGTGGATTTCAGCGACGGCAACTTCACCAACAACACCGATTTCAGCCAGATCAATCCGCAACTGACGCCGCCACTGACCGCAGCCAACATCGTTTCGCTCTACGCCGCCAAGCACAATCCTTTCGTTTACTTTCAGAGCGTGCAGCAGGGCACAAATCCTCTCGCCAGCTACGCGAATATGTCTGGCTTCGACGGTATGCGCGGGCTGTGGAGCGATCTGGGCTCAGGGAAAGTCCCCGACTTCTCTCTCATCGTGCCCAATCAGTGCAACGATCAGCACGGACGCGGCAACAGCACTGCCTTCTGCAACTTCGACCCGGTCAGCAATGGCACCCAGGCCGGCCTGAACCCAGCTCTAATCATTTTGGGAGATCAGGTGGTGCAGAAGATCGTGACCGCGATTCACGGCTCCAGGGCGTGGAAGGAAGGTCATAACGCCATCGTCGTAATCTGGGATGAAAACGACTATTCGGTTCAGCCCATCGTCAATCAGGTGGTCGCCATCGTGGACACCAACTACGGCGCACACAAGCTGCAGAGTGGCACATTCTACAATCATTTCTCCCTGCTTCGCACCATCGAAGGCGGCCTCAAGCTGCCCTGCCTTAATCACGCCTGCGACGCCACCACCAACACCATGTCGGATCTGTTTGGAGAACGCAATTAGTCTTAGGCTGATGCAATCAGAGGAAAGCTAGACGGGGCCGGTTCCTGGCCCCATTTCTGGCTAGGGAGATCTCTGCTAGGACCGGTGAATCTTTGACCACTGCAATCCAAAAGGCGTTGGAGGAACGCTTAAACCGGCTAAAGAACCACCGGAAAAAGCAGATCCTCACCGCTCAACTGGAG
>JAUTWY010000491.1 GCA_030838305.1 Acidobacteriaceae bacterium | reverse complement strand
TGCGGGCCTCGAGGTATTATCGGTGGGCTTGACGATGCGCAGAATCCTGCCCCGGCAACGAACGCGCATGTTTTCGCCAAGTGTGATCTCCGATGGCATTTTCAACGTGAGTTCGATGTCCGCTCCTTCATTGAGCGCCATGTCGGTGAAGAAGAAGACTCCGCGAGAACTGAGATCCTGGGTGAAGCCTCGTCCCTCAGCCGCGCTGGAAACGTCGCGCAGTGAAACTGGAAGGTTAAAGGAGAAGCGTTGTCCAACACGGCGTTCAACACCAACCGGAGGGGTAGAGATGGTCATGGCACAATCCTTAGGAAATCGCCGTGGGAGAGAGCAAGTGCAACTGTAGCGCAGTCCGGGCGGTCTGGGAAGTCAAAAGTGACGGCCGGCGCAGGATTGAATGCTCGAGCCCATGCTCTTGTAGAAAACCTGAGCCCGGGGCGTTCTCAGGTCATTTAGGACAGGGCTCAAGTTATATTTATTAAGAGAGTGGGTAGCGACCTCCAAAGAAGCCATTGTGCCTGAATCCAGAACCCCAATCCAGGAAGGTGCGGTAAGCGGCAGGGAAGCGGCCTCTGCGGCCGGATCGCGCTGGCAGGTGGCATGGCGGGCGCTGCGCCACCGTAACTTTCAGCTCTTCTTCAGCGGACAGCTGATCTCGCTGATCGGCACGTGGATGCAGAGCGTGGCCCAATCATGGCTGGTATACCGGCTGACAGGTTCGGCTTTACTGCTGGGCTCAGTAGGATTTGCCAGCCAGATTCCGGTGTTCCTATTTGCCCCGTTGGGCGGGATCGCGGCCGATCGCTTCAATCGCCGCCACATCGTGATTGCCACGCAAGTGGCGGCGATGCTTCTGGCGATGCTTCTGGCGGCTGTGACACTCACTCATACGATTGACCATCACGTGTGGCTCATCTTCGTGTTGGCCGCCCTGCTGGGCGTGGTGAATGCTTTCGACATTCCCGGACGGCAGTCGTTTCTGGTGGAAATGGTCGGCAAGGAAGATTTGATGAACGCGATCGCGCTGAATTCTTCCATGTTCAACGGCGCACGCGTGATTGGTCCGGCCATCGCCGGGATTCTGGTGGTGAAAATTGGCGAAGGCTGGTGTTTCTTCGCCAACGCTGTGAGCTACGTCGCAGTGATTATCGGATTGCTGATGATGCGAGTTCAGAGTCGGCCGCGCGCGTCGCAGGCGTCGCCGTTTGAGCACATGATGGAAGGATTCCGCTTCGTGAATGAGACTGCGCCGATCCGGGCGCTGCTGCTGCTGTTGGGAATCGTCAGCCTGGTGGGGATGCCGTATGTTGTGCTCATGCCGATCTTCGCCGACCAGATTCTGCATGGCGGGGCGCGAGGACTGGGCATCCTGATGGGCGCTACGGGTGTGGGAGCATTGTTCGGCGCGTTAACCCTGGCATTCCGGGAAGGCGTGAAAGGCTTGGGGCGGTGGGTGGCGTGGTGCAGCGCCGGCTTCGGAGCCAGTCTGGCCGTCTTTGCGCTATCGCACAAGTTCTGGGTCTCGGTGATTCTGCTGTTGCCCGTGGGGTACACGATCATGCTCCAGATGGCGTGTTCGAACACGTTGATTCAAGTGATGGTGCCGGACGCATTGCGCGGACGAGTGATGGCGGTGTACTCGATGATGTTTATGGGGATGGCTCCGATCGGGGCGCTGCTGGGCGGTGTGCTGGCCGACCGGCTGGGTGCTCAGACTACGGTGGCGATTGGTGGTCTGGCATCGGTGGCGGGCGCCTGCTGGTTTGGATTGCAGCTGCCGAAGATTCGCGTGGAAGCGCGGCGCTTGATCGTTGCCCAGGCGGTTGGCGGCGGCGAGCCCTCGGAGATGACAACGCAGGCGGTGGAGGATTAGGACTTTGAGGCAGGTGCATACGCTTCCGGCGGCAGGCCGGTGATGCGGATTCCGGTGTGGCCCTTGTGGCGGATGTTCAAGCCGATGAGCAGCGCTGTAATCTGTTCGAGAATGCGAGCGTTTTCCAGTTTTCCGCCGTCAATGGCGCGGACCCCGGGAATCTTCGCGGCGAGGGAGCGAGTGAGTTGAGTCGTGATGGGATCGTCGCTGCAGACGAGGACATCGCAGTCGAGGGCCTCGTCTCCGTTAAGAAGTTCGGCGGATAGATTATGAAACGCCGCTGCCACACTTACTCCCTTGGGTACAAGCTCAGCGGCCTGCTGAGCGGATGAACCCTGCCAGACGCCGAGGGTGCGTGAGGCGCGTCCGCCAACTCCGGCAGCGAGTGCGACGGTCGCGTCGATCAGAATGCTGCCGGCGCGAATTGCCGGCTTGAGTTGTTTGAGTAAGGCGGCCTGACTTTCGAAAGGCACGGTGAGTACAAGAATCTCCGCGGCGGCGCAGGCGGAGGAATTTTCCATCCCGGAAATGCGGGCTTGACTCCCAGCTTTACGTTTGATCGTTTCGGCTGCGGCTTGCGCGCGTTGACCATCGCGCGAGCCGATGATGACGGTTTCTCCGGCGCGCGCCCATTGCAGTGCGAGACCTGTGCCCGCGGGGCCGGTTCCGCCCAGAACAGCGATCGGACGCGAATCAGGCAAATTCCGGCTCCAGAGTTTCTTCGGCGGTAAAATCCTCCGCCGGCAATTTCAGGTTGATGCGCGTGTAGATCGTATTGCGCTCGGCAGGGATGCGTCCCATTTCCAAAATCATCGTTTGAAAATCCTCCGGACTGGTGTACTGACCGGCGGTGGCTCCCGCTTCACGAGAAATATTTTCTTCCATCAGCGTGCCGCCGTAATCGTTAGCGCCGGCGTGCAGGCAGAGTTGCGAAAGGCGGCGGTTCAACTTTACCCAGGAAACCTGAATGTTGTTGATCGACCCGGCCAGCAACAAGCGGGACAAGGCGTGCACTTTCAGGTGCTCCGC
>JAUTWY010000454.1 GCA_030838305.1 Acidobacteriaceae bacterium | reverse complement strand
GCGCCGAGGCAACCCCGCCGAAGACCAGCGCAGACACGATCACGTTCGTGTCCACTACAATGCGCATTTATTTCTTCGGGGCTTTCCTGGAGTCCCTACGGGATTCGTGAATCAACCGCTCCACATCCCCTTCGCGAACACCACGTTCCTCGGCGCGCTGGCGACCGAAGGCATTGACCTCATCCCACCAAGCCCGCCGGTCGTAGTGGCGGAGCGCCTCCCGAACCAACTCACTCATGGTGCGGCTCTCCCGCTTGGCAATGGACTGCGCCCGCTTCAGCATTTCAGGCGGCAAAGTGATTGACAGCGTACGAGTGCTTCTCATGCTAAGCATTATAAAGCATGATTAAGCAATATCGCCAATTTGCTAGGATTTTCATCCCGCGCGAAGCAGTCGAAAGACCTCTGCACTCTCATCCGTACCCCAGCTGCCTCAGGGAATTCCCCTCCGCCGCGATCGAGGATTTTCAGAAGACCGGGAAGGGCACGCGTTTCACTCGTGCCGAATGAGCTCCGGTTCGTGTGCAGCGGACACTCTTGTCCGCTGCCTTTGACCTTGATTTTGCACGGTGCTTCTTAGGAGAGACAGAGCGCGGATTTCGCTCGTGTGGAGCGGACAATCTTCTCGGCTTGGCACTAACTCCGAAAACTTCCCAGAGTTTTGGCGTAGAGAACTTTCCCCTTACTCCAACTCCGGCGATCCCTGGTTGCACGCTAAGCGCACCTTATCAAATTGTGCCTCCTGCTGCCCAGCGCGTCACCCGGGGAAGCCACCCGGACTCTTCAGACGACAAAACGGGGCAGCACCCGCTGCCCCGCCTGGCTAATTGCTGAGTGCTACCCTACGTCCCCTCGCTCCAGCCCGCCAAATACTCTTCCTGCTCCGGAGTCAGCCGATCGATCTTAATCCCCACCGACTCCAACTTCAGCTTGGCGACCCGCTTGTCGAGTTCGTCAGGAACGCGGTAGACCTTTTTGTCCAGCGTCTTGAAATTCTTGACCATGTAGTCGACCGAAAGCGCCTGGTCGGCAAAGCTCATATCCATCACCGACGCGGGATGCCCTTCCGCCGCCGCCAGATTGATCAGCCGTCCCTCACCCAGCAGATTGATCTTGCGACCGTCCTTCATCGAATACTCGTCCACATACGTCCGTGTCGTCCGCTTCGACGATGACATTTTTTCGAGCGCCGGAATATCGATCTCCACGTTGAAGTGTCCCGAGTTCGAGATGATCGCGCCATCTTTCATCGCGTCGAAGTGTTCTTTAGTCAGCACGCTCTTGTTGCCCGTGACTGTGCAGAACACGTCGCCGATTTTGGCCGCTTCGTTCATCGACATCACGCGGAAGCCATCCATCACCGCTTCCAGCGCCTTTGTCGGATCCACTTCCGTGACGATCACTTCCGCGCCCGCTCCGCGCGCGCGGCTCGCCAGCCCGCGTCCGCACCAGCCGTAACCAGCGACTACAAATTTCGAACCCGCCAGCAAAAAGTTGGTCGCACGGATAATGCCGTCAATCGTCGACTGACCTGTCCCGTAGCGATTATCAAAAAGATGCTTGGTATCAGCATCGTTCACCGCGACGATAGGAAACTTCAACACGCCTTCCTTCGCCATCGCCCGCAGCCGGATCACGCCCGTCGTCGTCTCTTCCGTGCCGCCAATCACGCCTTCCAGCGCGTCGGTGCGCTTGGTGTGCAGAATCGTCACCAGGTCCGCGCCATCGTCCATCGTGATGTGCGGCTTGTGGTCGATCGCCGCCATGATGTGCTGGTAGTAGGTGTCATTGTCCTCGCCCTTGATGGCGAAAACCGAAATGCCCTGGTCGCGCACCAGGCTGGCCGAAACGTCGTCCTGAGTAGAAAGAGGATTCGAAGCGCACAAAACCACATCCGCTCCGCCATCGCGCAGGCAGATCGCCAGGTTCGCCGTCTCCGCCGTCACGTGCAGGCAAGCCGAGATGCGAATTCCCTTCAGCGGCTGGTTCTTGATGAACTCCTTGCGGATAATCTGCAGCACCTTCATGGACTGATTCGCCCACTCAATGCGCTTCTTGCCCAGTTCGGCCAGTTCCACGCTCTTGATATCGCTGTTAATCTGTGCGGCTGTCGACATACGCCTCCTATGGCGCTTTCATGCTAGAACTTTTATTTTGTTGACGAAGAACATCGGATACGAGTGCCCTATCAGAATACATGAACCACGCCTGACGCCGGCATATCCAAAATACTCTTAGGGGAATGGCACTTTCGGCCCATGTGCCCAAGTCGATTGTCATCCCGAGCGCAGCGGAGCGACCTTGGTACTTGCCTGCAGCGGCAGGCAGTAGGTGCGCCAGCAAAACCAAGGTCGCTCAGGATGACAAAACTGAAGCTACTTGCGCGCCGCCACCGGTTCCCGCACCCCGGCATCGCTGGCCAACTTCGCGGCCTTGTCGGTCGCTTCCCACGTGAAGTCAGGATCGTTGCGCCCGAAATGTCCGTAAGCCGCGGTCTTCTTATATATCGGCCGCCGCAAATTCAGCGAATCAATAATCCCCCGCGGCGTCAGCTTAAAGTGCCCGCGAATCACATCCGGAAGAGTTTCGGGATCGACTCTCTCCGTGCCAAACGTATCCACCCGCACGCTTACCGGATCCGCGACGCCGATGGCATACGCCAACTGCACTTCACAACGGTCGGCCAGCTTTGCCGCGACAATATTTTTCGCAATATGCCGCGCCATGTAAGCCGCCGAGCGATCCACCTTGGTCGGATCTTTTCCGCTAAACGCACCGCCGCCGTGTCGCCCCATGCCGCCGTAGGTATCGACGATGATCTTGCGCCCGGTCAGCCCGGTATCGCCCATGGGCCCGCCAATCACAAATCGTCCTGTGGGATTAATGTGGTACTTCGTATCTTCATCCAGCAGATGCGCCGGAATCACCGCCTGAATCACATGCTTCAAGATACCCGCGCGCAACTCGTCGTTGGCAACGGTCTCGGAATGCTGCGTGGAAATCACAACCGCATCCACCCGCAGCACCTTGCCATTCGCATCATATTCAACTGTGACTTGGGATTTTCCATCGGGACGAAGGAAGGGAAGCGTTCCATTCTTGCGCACCTGCGAGAGCCGCATGGTGAGTTTGTGCGCCAGCGAGATGGGAGTCGGCATCAACTCCTCATTCTCATTACACGCATAACCAAACATCATTCCCTGATCGCCGGCGCCGCCGGTGTCGACGCCCATGGCGATGTCGCCGGACTGTTTGTTGATGCTGGAGATGACGGCGCAGGTGTTGCAGTCGAAGCCGTGGAGAGCATTGTCGTATCCGATGGATTGGACGGTGCCGCGGACTACGTTTTGGAAATCGACGTAGGCTTTGGTGGTGATCTCTCCGGCGATGACGACCAGGCCGGTGGCGGTGAGGGTTTCGCAGGCGACGCGGCTGAGAGAGTCTTCGGCGAGGCAGGCGTCGAGAATGGCGTCAGAAATCTGGTCGGCGATCTTATCGGGATGGCCTTCGGTCACGGATTCGGAGGTAAATAAAATGGGGTTCTTTGTTCTTGAAGTTGCTGCCAAGATTATTCTCCTTAAGAAACTGCGTTGGACTTAGCTTTGGTGGGGGCGCTGTACGCGGTCGAAGCAGTGATCTCGCGGGACAGCCGTACCATCCATTATCCTATTCTATTTCGGGTCAAAGCAAGCAAAAGATGCAAGCGCACAGCGCGGCGAACAGAAGTCCATTAAAAGGCTAGCAGAGGGGTGAGGGCGGCGCAATGATTTTTGGGTTAAATGCTTGAGGATGAATTCAATAGCGGAAATGCGGGGGTGGATGGGGATTGGGAGGTTGGAGCCGACTCGGAAGTCCGTGAACAAATCTCAAGCGGCGCAAAGAAGGTTGGAATCCCACCACCCTTGAAAAAAAAGCGAGGTAGCCGGGTTTAGCGGGCGAGTCGCTCGCTTCCACACTGGCTCGCTCCAGAAGGACAATTCCACACGAACGAGGCTCATGGAAAGCGTTGTGCGGGATTCTAAAATGGGTGTAGGATGCCTCGATTAAGCGGGGCAGGATCTGCCATTGCCTGCTTATCTGGAGCGAGTGATGAATACTTTCCCAGTTTTGCTAGGCGCGCTGTGCGTGTACGCGATTGCCTACCGCTACTACAGCGCGTTTATTGCGGCGAAGGCTTTGGCACTCGATGACCGGCGAACGACTCCGGCGAACGCTTATCCGGATGGGCATAACTACGTGGCT
Source organism: Acidobacteriaceae bacterium (assembly GCA_030838305.1). GTDB lineage: Bacteria > Acidobacteriota > Terriglobia > Terriglobales > Acidobacteriaceae > Sulfotelmatobacter. The sequence continues at coordinate 1,891 of JAUTWY010000454.1, read as the reverse complement.
TCGCCGAAATGGGTTTTATTTGGGCATCACTTCGCGGCGATTGCGGGAGCCGGACCGCTGATCGGGCCGACGCTGGCGGCGCAGTTTGGATTCGCGCCGGGATTTCTCTGGATTCTGATTGGCGCGGTGCTGGCGGGATGTGTGCAGGATTTCACCGTGCTGGTGGCATCGCTGCGGCATAAGGGGCGCTCGTTGGCGGATGTGGCGCGGACCGAGATCAGTCCGTTTGCCGGGCTGGTCGCCATGATTGCGGTGCTCTTTATTCTGCTGGTGTCGCTGGCCGGGCTGGGCATCGTGGTGGTGAATGCGCTTTCGAACAGTCCGTGGGGAGTGTTCACCATCGGAATGACCATCCCGATCGCCGTCTTTATGGGATGGTGGATGTTCAAGAGTCATGCGGGACGGATTGCGGTGGTTGGCCCGAGTATTTTTGGGGTTGTGCTTTTGCTGGCCAGCGTGGTCGCAGGACACTGGGTAGCCCAGACGAGTTGGGCCGGGGCGCTTACTTTTACGCCGCACCAGATCACGATTCTCATGGGCATTTACGGTCTGGTGGCATCGGTGCTTCCGGTGTGGCTGGTGCTGGAACCACGCGACTATCTTTCAACTTATGTAAAGCTGGGAACAATTGCGGTGTTGGTGATCGGTGTGTTCGTGGTGCATCCCAACATTCAGTTTCCGAATTTTACGCCGTACGTGCACGGCGGTGGTCCGATCATCAAAGGAAATCTGTTTCCATTTTTATTTGTAACGATTGCTTGCGGCGCGATTTCTGGCTTTCACTCGCTGGTGTCTTCGGGCACAACCCCGAAGATGCTCGATAAAGAAACCGATGCGCGCTTCATTGGCTATGGCGCGATGATGGCAGAGTCGCTGGTGGGCGTGCTGGCGCTGATCGCGGCCTGTTCGCTCGCGCCCGGCGACTACTTTGCGATCAACACGACGCCGGCCATCTTCAGCCATTTGGGATTGAGCACGGTCAATCTGGATATGTTCTCGCGAGAAGTAGGAGAGAACCTCGCGGGACGCACCGGAGGGGCCGTTTCGCTGGCGGTGGGCATGGCACAAATCTTTCGCGGCCTGCCCGGAATGGCGCAACTGATGGGCTACTGGTATCACTACGCCATCATGTTTGAAGCGCTTTTCATTCTGACCACGATCGACACAGGCACGAGGGTGGCGCGATACGTTCTGCAGGAATTGATCGGCAAGGTGCATAAGCCATTCGGGAACCACTCGTGGCTTCCGGGAAATCTGATTACCAGTTTTGTCGTGGTGATGGGCTGGGGATACTTGATCTACACGGGGAATATTTCGACGCTATGGCCGTTATTCGGAACCGGAAACCAGTTGCTGGCGACTATTGCGCTGGCGGTGTCGACAACCTTCCTCATTAACATGGGGAAGCAGAAGTATGCCTGGATTACAGGGCTTCCCATGTGCTTCGTGGGCGTAACTACGCTGACAGCGGGAGTGCTTTCGATCAAGAGTATTTTCTGGCCCTTGACCTCAAAGCCGGGTCAGGTGTTCACGGGCTATTTGGATACGGTGCTGATGGGCATCTTTATTGCCGGGGTCGTCTTGGTGGTATTTGATGCGGTGCGACGTTGGATTGCGGTGATGAATGGAGCTCCTGCGCCACAGGAGGCGTTTGGTCCTCCGCTGACGGCCGCGGGCGAGGTGAAGATGGGGTGTTGCTAGGGGGGAAGGTTAGGAACCCCAGAGGCTAAAGCCAGCCTATCATCAGCGTCACCAATCAGTGTCGCCAATCGCAGCGCTATTAATAAAGCTCTGCGCCACCCAAGTGCTTTACCTAGTTGTGAAGTGCCTCGGCTTTTTCATAAATATCCTGCGGAGCTTTTGATGGCTCCGCAGGATTTTTCCATTCGGT
>JAUTWY010000219.1 GCA_030838305.1 Acidobacteriaceae bacterium | reverse complement strand
TGACATCAAAAATCTCCGTGGCTCGAAGAAACGATTTGGTTGGATGCGCACTTGTCGCGGCTGCGGATGGGACTGATTGATCTCATCCTCCGTGAAATCTTACAGGGGATTCACGACCAGGAGGAGTTCGCACGGGTAAAGGGCGATCGGTTGAAATTCCAGGTTTTTCACAGTGGGGGGAGCCGGCTAGCGCTTGCTGCTGCTCAGAACTATCGGGAGTTGCGTCGGCGCGGCCATACCGTCCGCAAGACGATCGATAGTCGGACCGCAACTCTATGTTTGCAGACCAAACAAGAACTGCTGCATCGGGATCATGATTTTGATTGCTTCGAGAAAGTGCTCAGGCTGAGGGTAGTGCATCCCGCGTGAGATTGGCCAGCCTGCGATGTGTGCCTGCGAAGTGTGGCTCCCTAGGTTTTCCTTTCGCCCGACTCGAGCCTTGCTCCCGTTCAGCCTTACACCCACGCCTTGCGCTGCGGGCTGCATTGCCCCCCCCGTTATCGCGATGGGAGGCCCCGCTTGTGATTCCCGTTTCCCCACCATTTTGTCGCGCTACTTGGCTGCGGACGCGGCGACGCTCAGATTAGAGTTGAGGTCGTTGACTAGCTTCGTGTTGTTCTCAAGTGCGTGCAGCAGAATTTCTGCTTGCGGTTTTGCGGTGGCCCAATCCTGTTTTTCTACGGCTTCCGTTAGCCCCGGCAACTCCAGGTGCGCGTAAGTGAAGCGAGCGCCGTAGAGGATGTGTTTGAACCAGGGGCGTCCGGGGATGCCGTCAGGGTTGAGCCAGTTGCGTTCGACTTCCATCGCGCCGTGATTGATGGCGTTCGCAAGGACGGGATCGATCGATCCGGAGGCGAGGGCACGAGTTGCCGATTCATCGAGGCGCTTGCCCGCTGCTTCAAATTCATCGATGGCATCGAGCACTGGCTTCAGATCCAGTTGGCTCATGTCCTTCCCCTTGGTCAATTCATTTACGAACTGGCGAATGTTGCTGGCGTAGCTGGCGAAGTCGAAGGGAAGCAGGTCGGCGTTGGCAAGGCGCAGAGCGAGCACTCCCCACAGCTGCGACATCAGAGTGTGATAGCGGTAGCCGGGGTCGCCGAAATGGTTCATCCAGAAAAAATCGTCGTAGGCCGAGTGATAGACGCCATAGGGACCGTCGAATTGCAGTCCGAGGATGGGCATTCCGACGAAGTTTAAGAATACGGTGTGGTCCGATCCACTGCCGATGCGGGTGTCGGCGAGATTCGCGTCGGTAACTTCTTCGGCCGATTTCGTCTCGCGGCGTTCGCGAGCGGTGGAGGCCTTCCACGCTTCGTATAAAGTCTTCCCGGATGGATCTTTCAGCGAGTGCGTGGCTTCGACCAGCATCGGCGCGAGCGATGCCACGGCCTGACCGTGGAGATTTGGACCGGATGTGGCTTCATCGACATTGATGTAGGCAACCGCTTTGTTGCGCAGTTCGCTGGCGAACTGCTCTCCCCACTCGGTGGAGCCGGTGAGGCCGACCTCTTCGCCATCCCAGCTACATACGACCAGCGTGCGGCGCGGCCGGATTCCTGACTTGGCCAATTTTGCCAGCGCGCGAGTCAATTCCATCATGGCGGCAGTGCCGCTGCTGGGGTCGACGCCGCCGAAAACCCAGGCGTCGCGGTGATTGCCGAGCACCACCCACTCATTGGGCAACTGAGTGCCGCGAATCCGACCCTCGACCACATAGTAAGGCTGAGTGGCGTTGTTCATTTCGATTTTCACGTGCACGCGCACGCGACCCCCGCCCAGGTGATATTTGATAGGCAGCCCGCCCTGCCAGTCGTCAGGAGCGAGGGGGCCATCCATATTTGAGAGCAAGGGTTTGGCGTCATGCCAGGAGAGCGGCAGCGCCATAATCTTGGGAATCGATCTGGCCTCTTCGACAGGAATACGCTTCGCGCCGGAAACAGAAGCCCATCCCGGAGTCAGCGGATCTCCGGGCACGATGAAGTCGTAAGTGATGGCGCCGCGTTGGATGTGATACTCCGGGCCCCATGGCCCATTCGGGACAACTTTGCCCTTCTTGTATCCATCCTCGGCAGGATCGCTGTAGATGAGAAGGGCAGCCACGCCTTCGCGCTCGGCGGTGAGCGCTTTGAATCCGCGATAGCTATAAGGATTTGAGTAGCGCACCAGAACGACCTTGCCTTTGACGTCAATGCCTTGCTTGCGAAGAAGGTCGTAGTCTTCGGGATTGCCGCTGTGTGCGTAAACCAGAGGAGCGGTGACTTCCCCGGAAGCAGACATCCCGGTCCATGCCGAACTTATATTTTTGTTCTTAGAGTCCGGATCGCCGGGGATGGGCAACTCGCGCAGGCCAGCGCGATAGTGCACGGGTGCGATCATTTCCAGAAAAGTGGATTTTGGATTGGAGCTATACACGTCGTAGCGGCGGATCACAACGTCTTCTAAACCTTCCTGCCGCCACTCATCCGCAATGTAGCGGCCGAGTTCATTGTTGCGCGGCGATCCGGCGACGTGCGGCCCGGCGGTGAAGATGTGATGCTGGTGGCGTTCTTCCTCAGGGGAGGGAATGGCTTTGTACTTGCTCTCAATTTCGGCCTC
>JAUTWY010000350.1 GCA_030838305.1 Acidobacteriaceae bacterium | reverse complement strand
TGATGCAGCATGGGATGAACCTTCCGCTCTTCTCGCGCGAGCTATTCGCCAACCGCATCAGCCCATTCTTCGGCATGGATGTACTGGTCTCGGCTCGGGTTCTGATCGTCGTTATGCGTGTCGAGAGCGCACGGCTGAAGATTCCCCGGCGATGGCTTTCAGTTCTGGGGTTACTGACGGTCGGTGTCTCGCTCTGCTTGCCACTGTTTCTCTACCTGCGAGAATCAAGACTGGAAGAGGTTAAGGCTTGAGCCTTATTCCGTCAGCGAACAACTGCAGTCCGCCGGCGGCACATGCGCCAGCAAAAAATCAGCGACGCGCTTGTACGCGTCAATCTGATTCTCCACGCGCGCGAAGCCGTGCCCTTCGTTTTCGTAGATCTTGTAATCGACCGTCCCGCCCCGCTTGCGGATGGCATCGACCACCTGCTGCGTCTCCGACTTCGGGCAGCGCGGATCGTGCCCTCCCGCAAGTAGCAACAGCGGCGCTTTGATCTGATCAATAAAGTTGATGGGCGAGCGCTCTTCGTACCGCGCTTTATTCTTCACTACATCGCCCATGGTCGCGAGATCCGACTGTTGCAGCACTGGATCTTCGTTCTCAATTTCGGTAAACCAATTCACGAACGGCACAATGGGCACGCCCGCTGCCCACACCTCTGGCGCTTTCGTGACTGACATCATGCTGAGATAGCCGCCATAACTTCCTCCCATCACAGCAATCTTTTTAGGATCAAGATGCCCGGTCTGCTTGATCCAATCCACGCCGGCCAGTACGTCCTGCAAATCCCCGCCGCCCATGTCGAACAGATTTGCCTGCTGAAATTCTTTGCCGTATCCGGTCGACCCTCGATAATTGGGCGCAAGCACCATATACCCCTGATTGGCCGCATATTGCACGAAGCGGTTGAACGAATTCATGGTTTGCGAAGTCGGCCCGCCGTGGATGTAAACGATGGCAGCATTCTGTCCATTGCGCGCCATGTTGAAGGGTACGTACAGAAATGCGGAGATGGTCCACTTGCCGTCGCGGCTGGGATAGTGGACGAGATAAGGTTCCACCATATCTTCCGAGCGCACGCCTGCAACGAGCGAATGCGTGACTTGATGCGACTTGCCGGTCGCCCTCGTGTAAACCCAAAGATCGCCCGGTGCGGTGGGTCCGTTGTGATAGTAGAGCAGACGAGAGCCATCTTTGGTAAAAGCTGAATGCCCGCCGGCCGGCTCGTTCAGGCCTTTGGGGATCGGCAACATCGTCGACTTGCCGGTCGCTAGATCGTGCAGATGAATATCTTCGTTACCGTCAACGTTCGCGCTGAAAGTAATGTGTTTGCCGTTCGGCGAGAACTCTCCGCCGCGAATTTCCCATTTGTCGCGGGTGAGCCAGGTAATCTTCTTGGTCGCGATTTCCAGCAGTCCAATGTTTTCATAACCATTGGTGGCGTTCGAAGTGAGCAGAACGTGCTTGCCGTCGGGCGAAATGTCGTTATTGGCGTAGCGCTGCTCGCCTTCGTGGGGAGTAAGGAGCGATGACTCTTCAGTCGTTACGTCAGCGACAAAAATATTCGAGTCCGTGCCCTTAGCCTGCTCCTGTGTGTAGACGATGTACTTGCCATCTTTCGACCAAATGGGATTCGAGTTGCCCTTATCCTGCGACGTACCCTTCGTGATGTGCTTCACCTCGCGCAAGACCGTGTCGTAGACATCAATCTCGTGGGCCGCAGATGTTTTTGGCTTAACCAAGTATGCAAGGTAGCGGCCATCGGGCGACCAGGTTGGATCCATCTCCGCGATCTCGCGTGTGCTGGTGAGGTTGACGACCTTGCCGGTCTTGGGCGAGACCAGAAAAATGTCCCAGAGTTCGTCGCCATCGTAATCGGATTGATAGGCGATCCACTTGCCGTCGGGCGACCATGCGGGCGAGGACTGGCGCTGGTCGCTGACTGTGAGCTGCACCGGCCATCCGCCTTCGGCGGGGACGAGCCACAGGTTGTTGCGACCGCTCATGTTCGAGATAAACGCGATGCTCTTGCCGTCGGGCGACCAGGTGGGCCGTCCGACCTGGCGTGTCATGTAAAGCTTTTCGATAGTGAGGCCGCGCGGCTCAACCTGCGCGTTGGGCTTGGCAGCGATCTGCTTGGGATCGGTGATCGCCTGGGGCGCCGGAAGCGTCTGGGCGGAAGCGGTTTCTGTGACAACGGTGCTCATACAAATGACGATAGCAAAGAGTGCGAGAAAGCGCATGAGCGGAAACCTCGAGTCCTTCGTGAAGAAAAAGTCTAGCAGAGGAGTTACGCTTTCGCGTTCTTGTGCATCTCCACCGTGCTCCAGGTCTTATCGGCGGCGTGACAGATATTTTCCAGCAGACAATCGACGCATTTGGGCTTCCGCGCAATGCAGAGCTTGCGCCCGTGCCAGATGATCTGATGGGCGAACAGTATCCATTTGTCGCGTGGGATCACACGCATCAGATCTTGCTCGATCTTCTGCGGCTCACTATGAGTGGTCAGTTCCAGGCGGCGCGAGATGCGGTGGACATGCGTGTCAACGACTACGCCTTCCGCGATTTTGAACCAGGAGCCTAGCACAACATTCGCGGTCTTGCGGGCAACGCCCGGCAGCGTCAGCAGGTCTTCCATCTTCAAGGGGACTTGGCCGCCAAAGTCGGCAACCACTTTCTTCGCCGCTCCCACCACGGATTTCGATTTGTTGCGGAAGAAGCCAGTGGAGCGGACGTCTGGCTCTAGTTGCTCGGGGGTAAGCGCCGCGAAGGCCTCGACCGTTGGATATTTTCGAAACAGTTCCGGCGTGACGCGGTTCACGTTCACGTCAGTGGATTGAGCAGAAAGAATAGTGGCGACGAGTAGTTCCCATGCGCTGGTGTGAGTCAGCGCGCAGGTGACGCCTGGATAAAGTTGGTCGAGCCGTTTCAGGATTTCTGAGATGCGCTCGGGGGCGAGGGGATTGTAGCGTTCCTTTCTGGTCGGCACAGATTTCGAAAGCGACCTATCCCTTGCCCGCCCCTTCGGGACTGCTTGCCTCTTCTGTGCCGAGGACCTACGGCTCACGCCATGGGATGCCCGCGCGACACGGTCCTGGCGGCCGGTGCGGGCGGGTCGACGAGGTGAGCGGCCGCGGGGCATGAGGGCATC
>JAUTWY010000347.1 GCA_030838305.1 Acidobacteriaceae bacterium | reverse complement strand
CGACGTTTGGGAGATTGCGACGACCGCCGCCAAGGCCAGTCCGATGGCGCCTAGGGACGATTCGAAACGCATCACCGGACCTGCTTTCGAAACTTGCGCGTTTCCGGTTCATGGTCGTCAGCAGCGGGGCTCGTCGACCCACGTGGAAAGAACGTGACGTTGACGCGCAAGGCGACCGCTTCCGACTCTGGATTTGGTCCGGCCTGGAGCATGCCGTCCTGGCGGATCACGATCTCCGAAAACGGAGAGGCCGCTGCTCGCTCGAGCAACTCGCGAAGTTTCGGGTGCAAGCCCTCACCACGTGAGGCCACGAATGCGTGGAATTGGTTTGAAGAGGTCATTTCCGCGACTCCAATGTGGTCCCGTTATCGCAGCCTGAAGCATCGGTGACGACAGGCCACTCCGTTTCTTGCTCCCGAACTAACTTTATTTTTCTGCGCCTTTTGTCGATATCGGAGTTTGAAATCAAGAAGCGGAGTGTGATTTGTGCGCGAAGGCCTTATGCGCCGTGGGACAGAGAGGGACCCATGGTGACAACGACATTGAAATCCGCAGACTTATCAATTTCGAAACCGCAACCGACGGAACGGCCGTCAGGTTGCTCGCCGAGGACATCGCGGGCCGCACAATCGGAATTATCCTCACGATCGAGACATTGTCCGCGCTGCTGATGACCTTGCCGACAATGGCATCGAGCGCAGTTAAGCGCGCGCATAGCGATCCAGCAATGCGCATCACGTACCCGGCGACGGACTTCCAGATCGAGCTTAGCCCTGGCAATGCCCGCATTTTGACGATCGGAACGCCTGGTGGATTCACCGTCTCTTTCAGTCTCACGGAGGAGTTTTCGCAAGAACTTGGCGAGGCGCACCTAAGAGGCATCAGTCGGCGCGCTAGGACGCACTGACCGCTAATTCTATCGAGGACCTAGCGCGTTGTCCGGACGTCGCTCAGCACGATAATTCGATTGCCGCTCCGCTTCGCCTCGCGCGATTCGTCACGGGACTGGCTCATCATGATCTTACGCCATGCCGGATGCAGCGAACTACCGGTGAATTGCCGTTCCATGACCTCAGGCCCCACTGCGTCCCACTCCCCGATGTCGAGACTGCCGATCCCGTCTGAATGACGAGACGATGCACCACGAACCTCGTCACACCGCCGCAGCACGATTTGCGACGAGCCCGCGGTCTGGGCCAAGATCGCGAGCCTGCGCAAGCCGGCGCGCGCCATCTTCCAATGTTGGATGAGGGGCGCCCAATTACCGTTATCCTTTAGTAGTCCGTTCAAGACGCCGTGAGAGATCGGATCCTCTGGAACCAAGGCTCCGATGCTCGCGACCACGTCGATGATATGCGGACCGGATGGAAGCTCGACCACAAGGCCCGTCTTGCCGTCGTCGAATCGTATTAGCTTCATTGTGTCTCTCCGTGATCGAATGATGCCTTGCGCGGACAGTAACTAGAGGTGCGTGTCTCAAACCCCGAATCTTGCCTTCGAATCAGATTCATTTCGGGCATCCCGGAGATTTTGGAAGCAGGAATCGGAGTGCTGTCGTGCTCTGTCGTGGCGCAAGGTGAGCGCACATTCTCGAACTGGATGCACGATGAAATACAATCTATTCGACGCTCCCTCAGCTGGCGCATCCGATCGCGAGCCGATGGTCGAGGGCGCGGTCCTGTTGCGCGGAAAGGCGCTGGCCTTCGAGCACGATCTGTTTTCCGCGCTGACGACGATCACCGAGCGGGCCCCATTGCGGCACATGATCACGCCGGGCGGGTTCACGATGTCGGTCGCCAAGACCAATTGCGGTCGCGCGGGTTGGGTCACCCATCGCGCAGGCTACCGCTACGAAGCGTTCGATCCGGAGAACGGCAGGCAGTGGCCGGACATGCCCACGGCGTTCCTGCGACTGGCCAGAGAGGCCGCAAGCGATGCCGGCTACCCAGACTTCATCCCGGACGCCAATCGATACGTGCCGGGGGCGCGACTTACCCTGCACCAGGACAAGAATGAGAGGGATTTCGATCACCCGATCGTGTCGGTTTCGCTCGGTCTTCCGGCTGTCTTTCGATTCGGAGGTCTAAAGCGCTCCGCACCCGTGGCTAAGTATACCTTGAAGCATGGCGATGTGACGGTATGGGGAGGAGCGTCCCGGCTCCGATATCACGGTGTGGACATCCTGAAGGACGGTGAGCATCCCGTTACGGGGTCGGTGAGGATCAATCTTACGCTTCGAAGAGCCCTTTGAATTTGAAAGCAAGATTCGGAGTGTGCGACTGAGGAAGCGCATTTTGGTGCAATTAACTGGTCGCCGCCGAGCGGCGAGCTTGAAAGCAGGTCCGAAATGACTGGCCGAACGAGGGCCGTGGCAAGCTACGCGAAACGCCGCAAGGTTCCGACCGCCTCAGAAGAGGGGCGCCAGGCAAAGGCATATGCGCTGGAGTGCATCGCCAATCTGGTGGAGGAAGGCCTCGCTCAGTTGGCTCACGCAGCGGACGGCGCGAGTGAACTGCGGCTCGTCACGGGCGAGGTCTACCGTCTCGGCGAGAACACCTTGCGGCGGATTGCCTGACAGCTTTTGCCGATACCCGGGCAAGGATCGGATTGCGTGCCTTCCAGCAAGATCTAGCTTCGGGCCTTCAGAAAAGAAAAGAATGATCGCATGAAACAGGACAGCATCATCAGCCCGAACGCCGCTGCGATGAAATCCGCTGAAATCCAACTGGAAAAGCAAGATTGGCACCGGATCGGATCCGATCTGAACAGTTTCGGTTGCGCAGTCATCGACAAATTGCTTACCCGCGAAGAGTGCCGGGAAATCGCCGCGCTGTATCCTCAGGAAGACTTCTTCCGTAGTCACATCCACATGGCTCGGCACGGATTCGGCAAGGGCGAATACCGCTACTTCAGGTATCCGTTGCCGGATCTGCTCGGAGGCTTGCGAACGGCGCTCTATCCACATCTAGCGGTAGTTGCCAATTCCTGGAACGAGCAAATGAGCGTCGAGCGTCGTTACCCGGAGCGTCATGCGGAATTTCTGAGGCAGTGCCACGCAGCTGGTCAGACCCGACCGACGCCTCTTCTCCTGCAATACGTGCCGGGCGACTTCAATTGTCTGCATCAGGATCTGTACGGCGACCTCGCTTTTCCTTTGCAAGTGGCGATCCTGCTTTCGGAACCGGATCGGGACTTTACGGGCGGGGAGTTCGTCATCACCGAACAGCGGCCGCGCATGCAGAGCCGCGCCGAGGTCGTCCCGCTGCGGCAGGGCGACGCCGTTGCATTCGCCGTACATAATCGTCCGGTGAAAGGCACCAAGGGCAACTACCGGGTCAACCTCCGTCACTGCGTCAGTCGAGTGCATTCCGGCCAACGGCATACCGTGGGTATTATTTTTCACGATGCCAAATAGCAAAACCCCAGAACTAAAGATTCGCGGAACTGTCAATTTCTGGTTGCCGGCCCATCGGCGATCGGTGCGAATTTGAAGACAAGAAACGGAAAGCCTGCTCTTCCTCCTTGGCCTCTATGTAGGTCCTGGGGTTGAAATTACAGAGTGGAAATCATGAACCAGATCGGTCTTGTCGCAAGTGATGCAGAAGAGCTCGCTCGCCGCCGCGGACTGGCGGCCGCGCGGCGAACCCGCGAAACCGAACGGACGTTGTTGCTCCGTAAGCTCGTCCGGTTGGAACGACAAGCCGACCAGTTGCGCGGGTGGATCGCGCAACGGAAAGCAGACGTGGGGGTCTCCCCGGAAATGCAACGCATGCTGGATTGGGCAATGGCAGAATTGGTAGAAATAGAAGGATTTCTCGATCTCTGAAGGCTGTCGCGACCACTCCACACGCGCAATCTATTCCCGTAAGTCGACGATCTGGTCGATCCGCTCGGCGAGCCGCCACCGCGGCGTCCATTGGGTCGATGACACGGAAGAATAGCACCACGGCCGAGATCACTGCAGGCAGGACCGATACCGAGCGCTTGCTTTCACTTGCGTCGGCGGGACGCTGCCGACGCGGAGCGGGCAGTTGCCTCTTTCCGTTTGACGCAGCTTGTTATGACGCGCTTCGATATGGACGTCGTCGAGGCTGCCCGGCCGGTTCTCATTAGAGTGACCAGGCGTTGCGAGCACGACCCGCATTCGCGCGCCCACTCCTGATCTGGCATCAGGGCCAGGACCCAGGATTCGGATCAAATGTCGCGGTGATCGATGCCAATACGAGATCTATTTGGGCTCGCTGCATCGGCTTTTGCACGATGAGGCCTCAGCGGTGCATTGTGCAACGCAAGACCCTGACAGTCCGCAATTCTGCGCACAGGAAAAATTACTAGAATTGCAGTTTGCGATGCATTCCGCGGAAGTCTGAGTTTGAGCTAGTCGGAGTTTGTCGAGGAATGTGGTGGCATTGCTTGAGGCAATTCCAGATGAAAGTATGAAAAGTGCTGCAAAGTATCCCATGCCATTTCTCCCGAAGCGTCCAAGTAGAGGAATTCTGACAAGCGCGGCTCACGAACGCGGTCACAAACTGGTACGACCGCAGCAGTACGCACTCCGATCCTTGCTCTGATATCGATCTCCGCTTCAGATCGAGGCGCTTTGCAATGCAGAGGCGCCATTGAATCGGATTGAGAGTCCGAATTACGTGTCATGAAGCGGAGCGCTCGCCAACGCATTGCATCTTAAGTCTCCCCAGGACGAAATCATCGACACGTCTAGGGAAAGCTACCACCATGATCCGTATTGGATATGCGCCAGGCGCATTCGATCTCTTTCACGTCGGGCATCTCAATCTACTTCGGAGAGCCAAGGAGCGTTGCGATTATCTAATCGCCGGCGTGGTTTCGGACGAGGTCCTGATCGCCCATAAGGGAGTCACGCCAGTCGTTCCGCTCGTCGAGCGGATCGAGATCGTGCGCAGCTGCCGCTATGTTGACGCGGCAGATGCGGCGATGACGGACGACAAGCTCGAGATCTGGCGGGATCTGCGGTTCAATGTCTTCTTCAAGGGAGACGACTGGCAAGGCACCGAGAAGGGTATCCGCCTCGAGCGGCAGTTCGCCGAGGTCGGCGT
>JAUTWY010000336.1 GCA_030838305.1 Acidobacteriaceae bacterium | reverse complement strand
ATTCGCCGCGACCTTACTCCATTGGAGATTCGCCAGTGAGCAGCTTCGAGTTCGAACCTGGCGACAATTTTGCAATCGTAATGGATGAATGCGACCCCCTCAAAGAGTTCCGTAAGCGCTTCCTATTTCCTAAAGTGGGAGGCCATGGTTGTTTGTATTTATGCGGTCACTCTCTCGGTCTTCAGCCCAAAACCGCCGCCGCCTACATTGAGCAAGAACTGAAAGATTGGGCGGAACTGGGCGTTGAGGGCCACTTTCGAGCAAAAAATCCGTGGGTGCCATACCACAGGCTACTCAGCGAACAGACCGCGGAACTGCTAGGCGCGAAACCTCTCGAAGTGGTAGTGATGAACTCGCTAACCGTGAACCTTCACCTGATGATGGTTTCGTTCTACCGTCCAACTCCCAGTAAGCACAAAATCGTGATCGAGCGCGGTGCCTTCCCCTCCGATCAGTACGCAGTGAAATCGCAAATTCGTTTTCATGGTTTCGACCCTGTTAGTTCGCTGATCGAGTTAACGCCTCTACCGGGCGAGTCGTGCCTCCGCGAGGAAGAGATCGAGTCGCTGCTGGAGGAAAGAGAGGACATCGCCCTAATAATGTTAGGCGGAGTGAACTATGCGACTGGGCAAGCGTTTGATATGGCGCGCATCACGCGAGCGGGTCGCAAGAGCGGATGCGTGGTTGGTTTCGATCTGGCGCACGCGACCGGCAATCTGCAATTGAAGCTGCATGATTGGGGTCCGGACTTTGCCGTCTGGTGCAGTTACAAATATCTAAATGGCGGTCCGGGATGCCCTGCTGGCTGCTTTGTTCACGAACGGCATGCCCGCGCTTGGGATTTGCCGCGCTTTGCGGGGTGGTGGGGTCACGACGAACGGTCGCGGTTCGAGATGGGAGCAGATTTTCAACCGATGCCGGGAGCCGAAGGCTGGCAGTTGAGTAACCCATCGATTGCCAGCCTCGCAGTCCTGCGCGCCTCAATGGATCTTTTCGGCGAAGCGGGCATGGATCGTTTGCGCGCCAAGAGCGAATCATTGACCGGGTATCTGGAATACTTGCTGAATCAGAAAACCTCCTTTAATTTCTCGATCATTACGCCGCCTGAAAAGGAGCGGCGAGGCGCGCAGCTCTCCATCCGCATCGCGCGGAACGGAAAAGCGCTCTGTGAACGCCTGGCCCGCGAGGGCATTATTGGTGACTGGCGTGAGCCCGACACGTTCCGCGTCGCCCCTGTGCCGTTGTACAACTCCTATCATGATGTTTTCAGCTTTGTCGGGCGATTCCTGGCCGCTTTCCGCTAGCAAAAAGTCATACATTTGTGACACCTTCACAATTACTTCCGTAACGTCCAAACCGTCCCCTTAGGAACTTACACTGTTTAGCGTGGGCTCATTTTCTGTACGGCAACCCGGCAGGTGGGCGGGAATTGTGTGCGCGGTCGTGTGCGTGCACGTTCTCGTGTCCCTGCTTGCTCCGCGCAGCTTTGGGCTGACCGCCTTTGGAGACCTAACCCAATGTGCCTTATTGCTTTGCGCGACACTGACCATCGTCTGGAATATCGGAACCAGTAATAAGAAAACCCAGTTCTTCTGGACTCTAATGGCACTGGGTTGCGGGATGTGGCTGGGCTCACAAGTTCTATGGACTTACTTCGAAGTCTATCTGCGTCAGGAAGTGCCAAATCCTTTTGTCGGAGATGTAATCTTATTTCTCCATGTCGTTCCCATGATGGCGGCCTTGGCGTTGCAGCCGCACGTTCAACGAAACGACCATTCCCTTCGCCTGGTATCCCTGGACTTCTTGCTCTTGCTCACGTGGTGGCTTTATCTGTATCTGTTTATTGTGATTCCGTGGCAGTACGTTTCGCCCGATGAGGGGATTTATGGAGCCAGCTTTGATCTGGTCTACGCTTGTGAACAGGTCGTTCTGATTTTGGGAGCGGGCCTGATTTGGAAGCGCAGCCAGGGATCGTGGCGAAGTATCTACGGGCGGTTTGTCAAAGCTGCTTTGCTTTACAGCGTGGGCTCCATTGTCGCAGGTGCGGCAATCGATCTTCATTGGTATTACACAGGCAGTCTGTACGATGTGCCCCTGGTCGCGGCCATGGCGCTGTTTGCCGTAGCCGGAGCAAGAGGTCGGGAGTCTGGGCCGGATCAATCTAGCGATGGATCTCCCAATCACGACCACAGCATGTGGACGGCACGGCTCGCAATGATGGCTGTATTCTCCACGCCCCTTATGGTGGCATGGGCGGAGTTTGGCGGAGGAGCGCCGCCCCGGGTCCGATCCTACAGGCTCTTGTTGACCGTGGCCGCGATGGTCTTCATGGGTGCAATGGTATTTATCAAGCAGCATTGGATGGACCGTGAGTTGCTCCATCTGCTGCGTCTGTCACGCCAGAATCTCGACGAGACGTGCAAGCTGAAAGACGAACTGGAAAATAAGGAACAGTCTCTGCGCTGGCACAGTCTTGAACTACAGCGCAAGAATCTTGAGCTTCAGGAAATATCTTTCACTGACTCTTTGACCGGAGTGTGGAACCGGCGTTACCTCGAAGAGATTCTTACTGCTGAGGCTGGGCAGGTCTTGCGAAATTACGAACGAGCCCGCGTCACGGATCTCAACAAGATCGATCATCGCGATCTGGTCTTTATCATGGTGGACATGGACTTCTTCAAGGAAGTGAATGACCTTCACGGCCATCCCGCAGGGGATCGGTTATTGCAGCGCGTGGCCGAGCGTCTGGGCAAGGTCGTACGCAAGTCCGATGTCCTGGTTCGGTGGGGAGGAGAAGAGTTTCTAATCATGTCCCGCTCCGCGGACCCATCCGGGATACCCGCTTTCTGTGAGCGCATTCTGGACGTGGTGGCAGCAGAAGCCTTTGATCTCGGACACGGAATTCGAGTGCGGAAAACGTGTTCTGTGGGATGGGCGCCTTTTCCGTGGAGTCGGGTCGCTTACGAGGCGATTTGTGCCGAAGAGATCATCGAACTCGCGGACACCGCTCTCTACCGGGCAAAGGCAGGGGGGCGCAATCAAGGAGTGGGAATTCTACCCGGCGATGGCGCCCTTGCGGCTGCTCACGCAATTACGCTCGATGCCTTGCAAAATGACAAAAATATTCTGACGCGCACGGTGAGGGTCCAGCCGGTTGCCAGTCCAGCGTCTGTTGTGAAAGACCAGTCGCCTGCCGAGCGTGATCTCTAAGTTTCAGCAACGTGAATTCTGTGAAACATGACGGGTGCCGCCAAACCCTGTAAGATTGAAGCTCGTTAAGGCTTGATCCACTCGTGTCAACGGAACTGATGCCGTTTCCTCAGATTGAGTCGCTGTATCATTTCATTCCATGACACGAACGTCTGATAGCCCCTTTGAACTCAGGGGGAAGCCGCGTTTCAGGATTCTGCGCCAAATGAATGCTTGCGCCCTACGAGGCACACTTGATGATTAACGCCAAAACAACTCCTCGCAAAACGGGCTTGCGCCAGAAAGCGCAGCTGATGTCTGCATCGGAAATTGAACGCACGCTGGTTCGGCTGGCCTATGAGATAGTGGAGAAAACCGGAGACGTCGACAGCCTGGGTCTGGTTGGAATTCGCCGCCGCGGTGTACCCATTGCGGAGCGACTGGGCAAGATTATCACCCGCATCGAGAATGCTCAGGTTCCAGTCGGCACTCTGGACATCACTTTCTATCGCGATGACCTCTCGACAGTCGGACCCAAACCTGTGGTGCAAACCAAAGATATTGGATTTTCAATCGAAGACAAGAACATCGTTCTGGTGGACGATGTGCTTTTCACCGGACGCACGACGCGGGCTGCACTGGACGCGCTGTTCTCACACGGCAGGCCGCGGCGAGTGCAGTTATGTGTGCTGATTGACCGCGGACACCGCGAACTACCAGTGGAGGCCACTTTCGTTGGCCGTAATGTTCAGACTACCCTAAGCGAAGTGATTGAAGTCAAGTTGACTGAGATTGACGACGCGGAAAAAGTTCTGCTCATGGAGAGGTAATCACCGCGCCGAACGAATGGGCAAAAGAAAACAAAAGGACGGCGAGCAAATCGCCGTCCCTTGTTTTGGCCGATGAATCAAGACAATTTGGTGCAGATCGCCTTGGTCTGAGTGTAGAGGCTGAGAGCATCATGCCCCATTTCGCGGCCCCATCCGGATTGCTTATATCCGCCGAATGGCATCGCAGCGTCGAAAATGTTGTAACAGTTGATCCACACGGTACCGGCGCGGAGATGTTCCGCAGTCCGGTGAGCCTTGCTGATGTCGCGCGTCCAGACCGCCGCGGCCAGGCCGTACTCGCTGTCGTTGGCGCGAGTGACAATCTCCTCCGGATCATCGAACGGCATCGCCGTCACGACTGGCCCGAAGATTTCTTCCTGCACCACCTTCATGTCTTCACGAGTGTTCACAAGAACAGTAGGCTCGACGAAATAGCCCTTGTCGCCCTTCTTGTGGCCACCCGCAATGGCGGTTGCGCCTTCGGAGAGGCCCGCGTCCAAATATCCGCAAACCCGGTTTAATTGTTCTTGAGAAACTAGCGGGCCCATCTGCGTCTCGGGATCGAGTCCCGAACCCACATTGATTTTCTTTGCATGGTCGGCGACGCCTTCCACGACGCGGTCGAAAATCGGCTTCTCGACGTAGAGGCGTGATCCGGCGCAGCAACACTGTCCGTGATTGAAGAAGATCGCGCTCGCGGCTCCGGGGATTGCGGACTCGAGATCAGCGTCCTTGTAGACGACGTTGGGAGACTTACCACCAAGTTCCAGCGAGACCTTTTTCAAGTTGCCAGTGGCTGCATGGACGATTAGCTTTCCAACTTCCGTGGAGCCGGTGAAGGCCACTTTGTCCACGTGCGGATGGGCCGCCAAGGCGGCGCCCGCCGTCTCGCCGTAGCCTGGGACAATATTTACCACCCCTTCGGGGAACCCAGCCTCCAGGATCAGATCGCCGAGACGCAACGCCGAAAGTGGCGTCTGTTCGGCGGGCTTTAATACCACCGTGCAACCGGAAGCGAGAGCCGGACCCAGCTTCCACGCCGCCATCAGCAAAGGGAAGTTCCACGGGATAATTTGGCCGGCGACTCCGACGGGCTCGCGCAATGTGTATGCAAGATATTTCGCGCCCGGAGTGTAGGGAACCGAGATGGGAATCGTGTTGCCCTCGATCTTCGTGGTCCATCCGGCCATGTAACGAAACAGGTCGACGGCCAGGGGAACGTCGGCGGCCCTTGCGATCGTGAGAGGCTTGCCATTGTCCAGGCTCTCTAAATATGCGAATTCCTCGGTGTGCGACTCCAGCAAATCGGCCAGCTTCCAGATCAAGCGTCCGCGCTCGGATGAGGTCAACCGCCGCCATGGGCCCTGGTCGAAGGCTTTGCGTGCGGCCTTCACGGCTTGTTCAATATCTTCACGGTCGCCCTCCGCCACCTGCGCCAGAATTTCACCGGTCGCGGGATTGTAAGTGGGGAATGTCTTGCCGGAAATGGCGTTTACCCATTTGCCATTGATCAACATTTTGCGCGGCTTATCAATGAAATCCGCGACCTGTGGATGAATTTGCGGTGACACTGCGATGCCCATATGTCCTCCTTGAATCAAACACGAAATCAAATCAGAAACTGCATGAGGTCAAGCACAAGATGCCGGGCGGATAAGAATGACCGGAGTATGCTAGCTCCGAGTCCGAACAAAAGCAATTCCAATTGCCGGGCTGATTGCACTCGAAATTGACGGTCCGGTGTGACGCCGGTCGCGGCTATTCGCCGTAAGGAACCCAGATATTTTTGACCTGGGTGGCGTGCTCCAGAAACCAGCGGCCTTCGGCCAGTTTCGCATCGAACCAGTCGATCGCGCGGCCTTCGTTTGTCCAAACCTGTTTCAGATTGCCGACCGACATTGCCTTCGCGGCAGCCGCATTGGCTTCGTCCCCAAAAGACCAGATCGCATCCACGTCGTCGTGCTCGGCAAGAACGTTCAAGAGTTGCGACGTAAAGCCCGTCACGATGTTCACCACACCGCTGGGTACATCGCTGGTGTCAAAGAGCTGATAGAGATCGCTTGTGATCAGCGGATACGTCTCGGAGGGGACCGCGATCACGGTGTTGCCCATAGCGATCGCCGGCAATACAAGAGAAAGGAACCCAAGGAGCGGTGCTTCGCGGGGACAGACAATGCCCATGGTCCCCAGCGGCTCGTTCATGGCAATGGCGATATTGCGAAACGGAGGATTATGGACGGCGCCGTCAAATTTGTCAGCCCATGCCGCATAGGAAAAAATGCGTTCGATCCCCAGATCCAATTCGGCGGCCGCTTGCTTCGCGCCGACCGCAGCGGAGAGTCTCCGGGCAACCTCGTCACGTCGTTGAGAGAGGTTCTCCGCGCAATAGTAAAGAACCTGCGCCCGATTGTGAGCCGTGACCTTTGCCCAGCCTTCTGCCT
The DNA here is from genome assembly GCA_030838305.1 of Acidobacteriaceae bacterium. Classification (GTDB taxonomy): domain Bacteria; phylum Acidobacteriota; class Terriglobia; order Terriglobales; family Acidobacteriaceae; genus Sulfotelmatobacter. The sequence goes on along the minus strand of JAUTWY010000336.1, from coordinate 7,390 downwards.
TGCGTGCAGCCTCGACAGCGTTGCGAATGTCTTTGCGGTTACCCAGCGAGGCTTCGCCCAGCAAACGTCCGTCAGCCGACCGCACTTCCATGCTGTAACCGGAATCGGGACGCGCCTGCTTGCCTCCAATGTAGAGCTTTACAGTGCGATCGATGGCTGGTGTGCCGGCTTCTGATTCTTCGGCCGCAGCCGCTGACATTTTCGGTGCGGACAACTTGGGCGCGTTCTTAAACCAGGTCGGCTGCAAATATTCCAGCAACCCTTCCTTGCCACCTTCGCGTCCGAATCCGCTCTCGCGGTAGCCCCCGAAGCCGCAGGAAGCGTCGAACAGGTTGGTACAGTTCACCCACACCACACCAGCTTTCAGTTGTGCGGAAACATGCAACGCCACATTGATGTTCTCGCTCCAGACACATGCTGCCAGGCCGTATACGGTGTTGTTAGCCAGTTCCACCGCTTCTCGCGGAGTGCGGAACGTCATGGCGGCCAGCACGGGCCCAAAGATTTCCTGCTGCGCCACAATGGAAGTGGGATGCACGTTGCTCAACAATGTAGGGGGATAATAAAAGCCGCGTGGAGGCAACACAAGGTCAGGTTGCCAGCAGACGGCGCCCTCGGCGACACCTTGCTCAACCATGCGATGAATGCGATCAAGCTGCACCCGCGCGACAATCGCGCCGATGTCGATCGCCTTGTCCAACGGGGGGCCGATGCGCAGCGTGCTCATTCGCTGGCGGATCTTTCCCATCAAAATCTCTGCAATACTCTCCTGCATCAGGAGACGAGAACCCGCGCAGCATACCTGTCCCTGATTGAACCAGATGCCATCGACCAATCCTTCCACTGCGCTATCCAGATCAGCGTCATCGAAGATGATGAAAGGAGACTTCCCTCCCAACTCAAGCGATAGACGCTTCGGAGTGGCCGCCGTAGCGCCGCGAATCGCGCGTCCCACCTCGGTTGAGCCGGTGAATGCGATTTTGTCTACGTCGGGATGTTTGACCAACAACTCACCAGTCGAGCCGTCCCCAGTCACGATGTTGACGACTCCGACCGGCAATCCCGATTCCTGACAAAGTTCAGCGAAAGCCAGCGCCGTCAAAGGAGTGAATTCCGCGGGCTTCAACACCACGGTGTTCCCAGTGGCCAGGGCCGGAGCAATCTTCCACGCCGCCATGAGCAACGGAAAATTCCAGGGAATAATCTGCCCTACCACGCCACAAGCTTCGTACTCAGGAAATTCGTGCTCAAGAAGTTGTGCCCAGCCCGCGTGGTAGTAGAAATGCCGCGCTACGAGCGGAATGTCGATGTCGCGGCTTTCGCGGATTGGCTTGCCGTTGTCCATGGTCTCGAGGACCGCAAGAAGCCGCGAATGCTTCTGCACCAACCGCGCCAGGGCATAGAGGTAGCGCGCCCGCACATGCGGAGTAAGGGCACGCCACTTTGGAAATGCCGCGCGCGCCGCCCGCACGGCGGCGTCGACATCCGCGGATGAACCTTGGGCGACGGAGGCCAGCTTCTCTCCGCTGGAAGGATCAAGCGTCTCGAAATACTCCCCAGCGGCCGGAGTTTGCCATGTGCCGTCAATGAAATGTCCGAAACGATGGTTATGGCGCTGTAACCAGGCCTGCGCTTCCTTTGGATCTTCGGGAGCGGGCCCGTATTCCATGGTCACAAATTTTTCGGCAATGCTCATGCAGGTCGGTTCATCATCTCATTTTCCCAACAACGCCTGGCAACTAGGCGAGTGGATGACGGTACTCAGCCGAGTACCGTCCCGTCGCGTAGTGTTCAAGCTGCCGCTCTATATCGCCCAACAACCCACTCGCGCCGAAACGAAAAAGCTCGGCACGCATCCACGACTCCCCCAGTTCTTCTTTCATCAAAGCCAGCCAGTCAGTCGATTGCTTCGCAGTACGAATCCCACCCGCCGCCTTGAAACCCACAGCCATCCCAGTCTGCTGGGCATACTCACGAATGGCCCGAGTCATTACCAAGCCCACCGGCAACGTGGCGTTGGTAGTTTCTTTGCCAGTTGATGTTTTGATGAAATCGGCCCCGGCCATCATGGCGACGACACTGGCGCGCGCCACGTTGCGCAGAGTCAGCAGATCACCTGCTGCAAGGATGACCTTCATGTGAGCCGCACCGCAGGCCTGTTTGAAGGCTGCGATCTCGTCATACAGTGCCTGCCAACGTGCGCCAAACACATGGGCACGCGTAATGACGACGTCAATCTCGTGAGCGCCCGCCTCGACGGAGCGGCGAATCTCCGCGACCCGCTCGGCGAGCGGCGACAGCCCCGCCGGAAAACCGGTCGACACCGCCGCCACGCGGACGCCACTTCCTTCCAAAGCGTGCAGCGCCGTTTCGACGAAAACATGGTAGACACAAACTGCGGCAACCTTTACCTCGAGTTCTTCAGTTCCAAGTTTTTGTACGAGATCGTATTGCAGGGGTTGACGCGCCTTCGCACACAGCCGGCGCACCCGCTCATCTGTGTCATCGCCAGAAAGGGTGGTCAGATCCATACAAGAAATTGCGCGAAGCAGCCATGCCGCCTGCCATTCCTTCTTCACCGTCCTTCGCGCTACCTGAGATTGGGTGCGGCGTTCCACCGCGCTTGTGTTCACTCGAACCTCCTGTACGCAATTCAGATCGAGAGGAATTCCCGAGTTTGGCAGGAGGGACCGGTCTGCGAGGGTTGCGATGGAAGTTCCAGCCTTACGCGTCATTTCGTGAGCTTCTGCGGGATGGTTGTGGTCAAACGGCACTGCATTTGTCTCGTGTCAAGGAACGCGTAAGCGACCATTTCCTCGCGCAGTAATTGTACGGCAGGAAATCTCACAACGCGAATTCACGGTGCGCCGTATTGTTTGGTTGCCTTTGATCGCGCGAAGAAAAAGCGTGGAACCTCGAGGGGGAGGGTTTACAATTGCCCCTCGATTTCCCGGACTCTCATTGAACCTCTTGGTCCTATGCGCAATAAAAAGCCCTCTATAGAGATGCAGGCGAAACTACTGCGATCCGCGAAAACTGTGATGAAGAATGCGCATGCACCCTACTCCAAGTTCCGGGTTGGAGCCGCTGTGCTGCTCTCGAACGGGAAAATCGTCTCCGGCTGTAACGTTGAGAATGCTTCTTACGGCATGACCAACTGCGCCGAGCGCACCGCGATATTTTCAGCCGTGGCGCGGTTGGGTCCGAAAATCGAGATTCGCGCGGTTTCTGTGGTAAACGACCAGGGTGTGCCCTGTTCGCCCTGTGGCGCCTGCCGTCAGGTTATTTATGAATTCGGCCCGGACGCAATCATCTTTTTCCAAGGATCTAAAGGACCGAAGCAAGCCCACATCACCCAGTTGCTTCCAGAAGGATTCCGTCTCCAGTGAATCCGACGCCCGCTTCAACGCAGACGTTCCGTGCCATTGATGTCATTCGCAAAAAACGGGATGGCGTCGAGTTATCGCGGGACGAAATCGAATCGTTGGTGAACGGCTACACGCGTGATGATATTCCCGACTATCAGATTTCCGCCTGGCTGATGGCGGTAGTGTTGCGTGGCATGACGCGCGCCGAGACGGCAGCGCTCACCGATGCCATGCTCCGCTCGGGTGAAGTGCTCGATCTTTCTTCGCTCCCCTCGAAAAAAGTCGACAAGCATTCGACCGGCGGCGTCGGCGACAAGACCTCGCTGGTGCTCGCGCCGCTTGCCGCCGCTGCGGGCGTGGCAGTTCCCATGATCAGCGGCCGCGGCCTCGGGCATACCGGAGGGACGTTGGACAAGCTGGAAGCGATCCCAGGCTTCAATGTGAATCTTCCGGTCTCCGAATTTCGCCGTGTGCTCGAAACCTGTGGTTGCGCCATGATTGGCCAGACTGCGGAAATTGCTCCGGCTGATCGCAAGCTCTACGCGATGCGGGACGTGACGGGCACTGTGGAGAGCCCATATCTTATCTGCGCATCCATCATGAGCAAGAAACTCGCGGAAGGCATTGATGCGCTCGTGCTCGATGTAAAGACCGGGTCGGGAGCGTTCATGAAGAGTGAGAAGGACGCCATTTTTCTCGCCGAACTCATGGTTGAAACTGGCGAGCGCATGGGCAAACAGGCAGTGGCGCTTATCACTGATATGGATCAGCCCCTCGGAAATATGATCGGCAATGCGCTTGAGGTTGTCGAAGTCGTGGACGTTCTGCGCGGGGAAGGGCCCGCAGATTTGCGCCTGCTGTGCATCGAACTTGCGGGTTGGATGCTGTATATGGGTGGAGTGTCCGATACGGTCGCTGGCGGTAAGAAGCAGAGCGAGAAATTGATTGCTTCGGGGAAAGCTCTCGACAAGTTTCGCCAAATGGTGGAGTTGCAGGGCGGAGATCCGCGAACCATCGACGATCCGATCAAACTGCCTCAGGCTAACTCCACTGTGACCATCGCTAGCCCCAGAAACGGATATCTTGCCTCTATGCAGTGCGAGGAGATTGGGACCGCATGCGTGATTCTCGGGGGCGGCCGTGAACGCAAAGAAGATTCCGTCGATCCCACGGTGGGAATCGTGCTACACAAAAAAGTCGGCGACGTTGTCTCCCGCGGTGAGGCGCTTGCGACCATTCACTACAATGCAGAAGCGCGCGCGGCTAGTGCCCGGCAACTTCTAGAAAAGAGCTATCAGATTCAGGATTCGCCCCCGCTCGACAAAAGGCCCTTGATTCATCGCGTGATCGGAAAGGCCGGAGACAAAAACTAAATGGGACGATACACCGGAATTCTCGGCCTCTTGACGATGCTGGCGTTGGCTTATGCGTTCTCCACCAATCGCCGCGCCATTCGGTTGAAAACCGTTATTTGGGGATTGGGTTTGCAGTGCGTCTTCGCCGTGTTTGTGTTGCGCGTCGACGCCGGCAGAAATGCCTTCCAGAAGGCGGGAGACGCGGTCACAAAGCTCCTGAGTTATGCCCACGCGGGATCCCACTTTGTCTTTGGCGATCTTGCGAATCCCGGATCGCAATTGGGCTATTTTGCCTTCGGAGTGCTCCCGACGATCATCTTCATTGCAGCCTTTTTCGCGGTGCTCTATTACTTCGGCATCATGCAGATCATCATCCGGATTTTCGCCTGGGTCATGACGCGAGTCATGGGAGCAAGCGGGGCGGAATCGCTGAACGTTGCGGCCAGCATTTTCATGGGACAAACGGAAGCGCCGCTGACCATTCGACCCTTTCTGGCTGACCTGACGCGCTCGGAATTGATGACTGTGATGACCAGCGGCATGGCGCACGTTTCTGGCGGAATCATGGCTGCCTATATTTTCTTTGGAATTGACCCCAGGCACTTATTGAGTGCGGTCATCATGACGGCACCCGGCACTTTGCTGATGGCGAAAATGCTGGTGCCGGAGACGGAACAGCCAAAGACCGCAGGTCGCGTCGTCATGAGTGCCGAGGAAGAAAAGGCCGAGAACGAAGAAAATCTGCTAGGCGCGATCGCTCGTGGAACTACCGACGGGTTGCACCTGGCACTGAATGTCGCTGCGATGCTGATTGCGTTCCTCGCCTTGATCGCTCTCACCGATGGTATTCTTGGCGGAATTCATCACTGGGTGAGCTGGTTTCCGGAAAGCCTGGAGAAGATCTTCGGTGTGCTCTTCGCTCCGGTAGCGTGGGTGATCGGAGTTCCCTGGCGCGACTGCGGATTTATTGGAACATTGCTCGGTACCCGCATGGCGCTGAACGAGCTGGTGGCATTTTCCATGCTCGGTCCGGCGAAGGCCTCTCTCGATCCACGCTCATTCACCATCGCCACATTTGCGCTCTGCGGCTTCGCCAATCTCAGTTCCATTGGAATCCAAATCGGAGGCATCGGAGCACTCGCTCCAAATAAGAGAGGCGAATTGGCGCGGCTCGGAATCCGCGCGATGCTGGCGGGAACGATGGCGAACCTGATGTCGGCCGCAATCGCCGGCATGCTGCTCTAATCCACAACGACATTTGGAAAGAGGGTTTTGCTATGAAGCAACTTCGAGTTCTATCTATCCTAAGTTTGTCCTTCGTCCTAATTTGCATTACGCAGGGTTTCACGCAAGCCGGTCCCAAGCGGGTCATCATCGACACCGATCCTGGCGCCGACGATGCCATGGCCATCATCCTGGCGTTGAATTCTCCAGAGTTAAGGGTGGAAGCGCTGACGGTTGTGCCAGGGAATGTCGATGCCCAGCAGGGACTGGAAAATGCCCTGAAACTCGTTTCTCTTGCCGGACGCTGTGACGTCACCGTCGCAGGCGGGGCGCAGCATCCGTTGAATCAGAAATTGATCACGGCGCAGTTCTGGCATGGAAAGAATGGCCTGGCCAATGTCGAGTTGCCTCCTGCGAAATGCAAGAAGGATCCTCGGTTCGGTCCCGATCTCATTATCGAAATGGTCCACAAATATCCGCATGAGATCACATTGATACCGGTAGGACCTTTAACGAATATCGCGCTCGCAGTTTCGAAAGACCCATCGATTGCGGCGCTGGTCAAGGACATTGTGATCATGGGCGGCTCGATCACCGGCGGGAACGTCAACGGAGCGGCGGAAGCCAACATCTACAACGATCCCGAGGCGGCGCAGATCGTCTTCAATGCGGGATGGATCGTAACGATGGTCGGCTCCGATGCGGGTGAGCGGACACTGATGACCCGAAAGTATCTCGCGCAACTCCAAACATCGCACGGACCACAAAGCGACTTTATCGCCCAGATTGCCGATTTCTATTTGACCCGCAGCGAGAAGAGCGGATACGGCGGTGCGGCGATGTACGACCCGCTAGCGGTAGGAATTGCTCTGGATCCAACCCTAGGAACGCTGGAAAAAATGCACGTCGACGTGGAAACTAAAGGCGAGTTTACGCGAGGAGAAACCGTGGCGAATCGCCGCGGCTCGAGCGAAAACAACGTCCTGCACGGAGATCACTACGAAATCGAGGGCGTGGTCGACCTTAAGCCGAATGCCAAAGTCTGTCTCGCATCCGATGCCGACCGTTTCCTGCAATTGTTTGTGAGCCGGATCAGGGGAAAATAGCTGCCTTATCCATTCGCCCGTGCGACCAGAAAAATCGCCAGCCCGTAGAAGACAAACATCAAGCTGAGGTACGCTTTGGCGCGCGGCCCTGAGTTCGCAAACTCCTTCCAGGCGAGAACTCCCCACAGGGCCGCCACCATGGGAGCGGATTGTCCAATGGCGTATGAAATGGCGACGCCGGTGAAGCTTGCCGCAACCAGATTGAATACAGTGCCGATGCCCCAGATGCATCCCCCCAAAAGCCCGAGCAGATGCCCCGAGACTGGTCCGCTAAAGAATCCACTGAAGCCTACCGGCTCTCCCACCAGCGGGTGTTTCATGAAGTAAATGTTCCAGA
>JAUTWY010000305.1 GCA_030838305.1 Acidobacteriaceae bacterium | reverse complement strand
CGTATATGGAACCTATACCGAGGTGAGTATTACTTAGCGAGAAATAAAGATTGGCGCAGACAACGTTAACCAAAATGGGAAGCCGAAGAGAGCTTCTTGTCTCGTCGAAAATATTTATATCGAAACCGGATTATGATTGGGGTCACAGATTGTGACCTCAAATGACCAAACGAAAAAACGCAACGCTGCTCAGGATACCGAAACGCCGGGTGGCAACTGCTTCTTCTGCCGTGGAATCGCGGATCTTGTTTCTTCGCCATCAAAGGGTCATTCTGGACGCCGACATTGCTGAGCTTTACGGGGTGCCCGTCCGTCAGCTAAACCAACAGGTGAAGCGCAATCAGGAACGTTTTCCTTCGGACTTCGTATTTCAGCTCACTGCTAAAGAGGATGAAATCTTGAGATCACAAATTGTGATCTCAAGAGAGACGCACGGCGGACGTCGATATCGGCCTTTTGCGTTCACCGAACACGGGGCGATCATGGCGGCAACCGTGCTCAATTCCGAGAGAGCCGTCCAAATGAGCGTTTTTGTAGTACGCGCTTTTGTGCGTTTGCGCGAAATGCTGGCTACCAACCGGCGACTGGCAGGGAAAATCGATGAATTGGAGAATCGTTTGGACACGCATGATTCCACGATTCAGGATCTGATTGAAGCCATCAAGGAGCTTATGACTCCCGAGGAGCCTCGGCGGGTGCGGATTGGTTTCCAGCTTCCGGCCGGCAAAGCCAAAGGATAATCCGAATTGGTGCCGTACTTCCGTTCGGACGATGAATCCGCAAACGCACCAGAATTCCTGCTTCGGATTGAACGAACTTCGTTCCAGCCAAACGCCCAGGGCGGATTGTTGGTTTCGCTTTGTATTCGCTTTTACGCAGCCTTTGTGTTAAACATATAAGTCCATGAAACGGGCTGTAGGTCATCTTAAGAAATCCGATCCCGTCATGCGGGCGATCATTGAGCGCATCGGGCCATGTCGCATGCAGTTTGGTCCGCCGGAGTTTCACAGCCTGGCTGAGGCCATCGTGTACCAGCAACTGAATGGCAAAGCTGCCGAGACGATCTTCAAGCGTTTTGCGGCGCTGGCGGGCGAGCCACTGACGCCGGAGGGAATTCTTAAACTGAGCGATGAGCAGATGCGAGGCGCTGGCTTGTCGAAGCAGAAATTGTCGTATCTGAAGGATCTGTCAGCAAAGACAGATGCAGGCCTGGTGGATTTCGCGCGTCTGCAAGACTTGCCGGATGCGGAAGTGATCGAGCATCTGACCCAGGTGAAGGGCATCGGCGTGTGGACGGCGCAAATGTTTCTCATGTTTTCGTTGAAGCGCGAAAACATACTGCCCACCGGTGATTTCGGCGTCCGCATGGCAATGCATAAGCACTATCTCGATGTGCAGCTGGCCAAGGCGGGGAAGAAGGCCGCGGCGGGAAAGAAGGCTCGCAAGCGGAAGATCAAATTGCCGGGCCCGGAGCAGATGGAGAAAATCGCAAAGTGCTGGGAGCCTTATCGGAGCGTGGCTTGCTGGTACTTGTGGAAGAGCCTCGATACTAAGACCCTCTAACTGTAGATCACGCGGAACTCCGTGCGCCGCCTTTCCCTCTGTGGTTAAATGAATGACAATGAGTGACCCTAAGATTCGCGTCCTCGTGGCCAAGCCCGGGCTCGACGGACACGACCGCGGCGCCAAGGTAATTGCGCGCGCGCTGCGCGATGCCGGCATGGAAGTGATTTATACCGGTTTGCGCCAAACGCCGGAGATGATTGTGAGCGCGGCGCTCCAGGAGGATGTGCAGGTTATTGGTCTGTCCATTCTCTCGGGGGCTCACAATGCAATTGTGCCGCGCGTGATGGATTTGCTGAAACAGAACAAGATGGATGACGTGTTGGTATTGGTAGGCGGAATTATTCCGGACCAGGATATCGATGCCCTAAAAAAACGCGGGGTCGCCGCGATATTTCAGCCAGGGACAGCGATGGATGACATTGTGAAGTTTATCCGCACGAATGTGAAAGGTGCGGGCGTGCCCCTTTAAGGTCGCAAATTGCGATCTCAAAACAAATCAGAATCGTCCCTTTGCGAGCCTCTTCTTCGCATGCCAATTCCGAACTTAGTTAGCATCCGGCAACAACTCGATCGCGCAGTCGGTCCAGCGCCCTGGTATTGGAAGACCTTCCCGGAATTCCGCTCGGTGGCCGGGGAGCGCTTCGTTTGGACGCATCACGGCGAGCAAGGGCCGGTTGGATACGTGGTGACGCTAGCCCCGGAGCAGGAACCGGAGAGGCCCCGGTTGGCATTAAACACCTATTGCCGTCCATTTTTGGCTTCGGCACAATATCTCGGAATCTGGTGTCCGGAGGGGCGCAACATTCGTTTGGCTGGGTTCGATCTGGACCACTTGAAGCCGTTTGATGTGGCTGAGGTTGCGGGATGGTTCAAGCAATCTTCCGACCGGATCTATTCCGCGACACCTCCCATCGCTGATTTTCAGATTCCGCTGACGTTAGCGGCGGGTATGCACAGGATCGAGGTGCCCCCGGAGCTGGCGACAGTGGATGAGTTGATCCTGCCCACCAGTTACAAGGCAATGTCGAATGATGAGCCCGCATTCGCATTATTTGTTCTCTATCTGCAGGCAGGACTGGTAGAAGTTTTGCCACAGAGATGGTTCACTGCGGCGCAATACCAGGTGGGAAAACAATGGATTTCGCGCGCCGCCCGCGATCAGGAATCACATCGCATCTTCGGCGAATGTTTTGGCGCGGGAACCTTTCTCCTCGAGGAAGATGGATGCCGGCTGGCGGAGTGGGTCGAGAAACGATAGATTTTGTTCGCGTCCTATGCGCTGACGGATCGACCCTGTTCTCATGTCCGGACCCTGCTTTAATTTCGAGCTAAAAGACGGCGTCAGGCTGCTGCGTCTGCATTCTAAAGACGGAACAAACCGGCTCACCCGCAAATGCGTGACTGCTCTTCAACAAATTCTTCAAGACGCGCGGTCTGAGGGGGAATCTCTGATTCTTACGGGGAATGATGATTTTTTTTCGACTGGGGCGGAGTTGAGCGAGATTGCAGCACTGGACGGTCCCGCAGCTTACGCGTTCTCACGGATGGGCCAGGATTTGATGCGAGCCGTGGAGGAGTTCCCTGCGCCGGTGTATGCGGCAGTCTCAGGCTACTGCATGGGCGGAGGGCTGGATTTGGCACTGGCATGCCGCCGCCGAATCGCAGCGCCCAATGCTGTGTTTGGACACCGGGGGGCGGCTCTGGGATTGATTACAGGGTGGGGAGGAACGCAGCGGTTGCCGCGACTGGTCGGAAAAGGTATTGCACTACAGATGTTTGTTGCGGCGGAGAAGATTGACGCGGGCCGGGCTCTGGCAATCGGACTGGTGGAAGCGGTGGTGGACAATCCGGTAGCCGAGGCTCTGAACAGGATCACGACCAGCTCACCTTAGCTGTTATGCCCAGCGAGCGATTTGGACTTCGCTAAACATCTATCCCCAAAGTCTCTGGTAAGTGTGCCGGGGCTGGATGTGCTGGATGTGCCGTCCGTTGCGCGCCGCGGCGAGAGTGGTATACCGTAAACAGTCCGAACTGTTCATCCATGGCTGACCGCAGCGAAGTTCTGCCAGAAAATTCGTCCAAAGCTTCCAACGTCTTGCCGACGAAAGTCGATCCGACCTCGGCTGGGTTCGAGGCCAATATGCGCTTTTTGGCGGACCTGATGTCACAGGTGCGTAACGAAGGCGAAAAGATTTGCGAGGGCGGCGGCGCCAAGGCCATCGAGAACCAGCATGCGAAGGGACGGCTCACCGCTCGCGAACGAATTGAGCTGCTGGTCGATCCGAAAACTTTCTTCGAGTTGGGGATTTACGCCGCTCACGGCATGTACGAAGAATGGGGCGGGGCGCCCTCGGCCGGGGTGATCACAGGCCTGGCGCGCATCCATACGCGGATGGTGATGATCATCGCGAATGACGCTACTGTGAAGGCAGGGGCGTTTTTTCCCATGACTGCGAAGAAAGTGATTCGCGCGCAAAATATTGCGATCGAGAACCGCATTCCTACGATTTACCTGGTAGATTCCGCGGGAGTTTTTCTGCCGCTGCAGGAGGACGTATTTCCGGATACAGATGACTTCGGGCGAGTGTTTCGCAACAACGCCGTCATGTCGGCGCTCGGCATTCCGCAGACCGCAGCCATTATGGGTATGTGCGTGGCCGGTGGCGGCTATTTGCCGGTGATGTGCGACCACGTCCTGATGACCGATGGCAGTGGATTATTCTTAGCTGGGCCGGCGCTGGTACAGGCGGCGATTGGACAGAAAGTTTCGGCGGAAGAACTTGGCGGGGCAGCAATGCACTCGGCCATTAGCGGCACGGTGGATTTCCGCGAGCCGGATGATCAAGCTTGCCTGGCGCGCATTCGTTCCATCGTGGAAAAATGGGGATACCGTCGGCAATCTCCGTGGGACCGCAAGAAGCCAGTCGAGCCGGCCCTGGCAGCCGAGGAGATCTACGGCATCTACGATTCGTCGCCCGCGCGTCCCTATGACATGAAGGAAATTCTTGCCCGCGTGCTCGATGGCAGCCGCTTCGACGAGTACAAACCTGAGTACGGCAAGACGCTGATCTGCGGCTATGGGCGCATTGGCGGCTTCGCGGTGGGCATCGTCGCCAATCAGAAGGTGCACGCCCAGCAAACTGATCATGAAGGGAAAAAGCGGATCGAGTTTGGCGGCGTCATCTATACCGAATCTGCGGAGAAGGCCGCGCGCTTCATCATGGACTGCAATCAGAATCTCATTCCGCTGGTTTTCTTTCACGACGTGAATGGCTTCATGGTGGGCCGCGATGCGGAGTGGAGCGGCATCATCAAGGCGGGCGCCAAGATGGTGAATGCGGTGTCGAATTCAGTGGTGCCGAAGATCACCGTGATTGTGGGCGGATCGTTCGGCGCAGGACATTACGCGATGTGCGGCAAGGCATTCGATCCGCGCTTTATATTTGCCTGGCCGACGGCGCGCTACGCCGTGATGAGTGGAGATTCGGCGGCGGGAACTTTGGTTGAGATCAAGGTGAAGCAGCTGGAACGTGGCGGCACGAAGCTCAGCGAGGCAGACAAGAAAGAACTGTATGAATCGGTGAAGCGCACGTATGACGAGCAGACTGACCCGCGGTACGGCGCAGCCAGATTATGGATCGACAAGATTATCGATCCTATTGAGACGCGCGATGCAATTACGCAGGCTCTGGAAGCGGTTGCGCTGAATCCGGACGTGCCGGAATTCAAGGTGGGAGTGCTGCAGACATGATTCACCAACGTTTCGGTTTTAACCCGAGGCGGAACGGTTAGAAAGGTTCTTTAATCTCTGTGCCTCCGTGTCTCCGTGGTGAACGAATTGTCTGAATCCGTGAAGCTGATCGAATGTCCGCGCGATGCCTGGCAGGGACTGAAGGGGCAGATTCCGACTGACATCAAGCGAGCTTACTTGCAGGCATTGATCAGCGCGGGGTTCAAGCATATCGACGCGGTATCGTTTGTGTCGGCAAAGGCGGTGCCGCAGATGGCGGACTCGGAAGATGTTTTGAAGGAACTCGACCCTCCTGACGATGTGGAGATCATCGGAATCGTGGTCAATGAAAAGGGTGCGCAGCGGGCTATCGAGACACACGCGGTACACACCCTGGGATTTCCGTATTCGATCTCCGAAACGTTTCTGCGCAAGAATCAGAATCAGTCTGCTGAAGACGCGCTTGAGGAACTGGAAAAGATCCAGAAAAAAGCTGATGAAGCCGCGCTCGAGGTCGTCGTCTACATCTCGATGGCGTTTGGAAATCCGTATGGCGACGTGTGGAATGTCGGTGAAGTGATTGAAGCCATCTCCTTAATGGAGGTGGACAGTCTGCGGATGATTTCCTTGGCGGATACGGTAGGTGTGGCCACTCCCGCGCAAGTCAGCGAACTGGTCGGCGCGGTAATGGCGAAGTACGATTACCTGGAGATCGGAGTGCATTTGCACGGCCGTCCCGAGGATGCCGAGGCAAAGATTCTTGCGGCTTATGATGCAGGTTGCCGACGGTTCGATTCTGCGATCGGCGGTTTGGGTGGTTGCCCGTTCGCGCAGGACGCGTTGGTGGGCAACCTTGCAACTGAGAAAGTGATTGAAGCATTGAAGCAGCGTGGCGCGGAGTTGCCGCCTTTGAAGCCTCTGGATACGTTGCTCCGCGCGGCCGCGGAGATGGGGGCGCGATATTTGAATTCTGTCAGCGACGATTAAACCACTTCAGACATGGCTTATAAGACACTTCAAATCGCTTACGATTCCGGCGTCGCGACCATCACACTGAACCGTCCTGAGAAGCGCAACGCCATCAGCTTCGAGTTGATTGACGATCTGCTGCGCGGGCTGAAGGAAGTTGAAACATCGGACGCGCTCGTTCTCATTTTGACGGGGGCGGGCAAAGCTTTCTCTTCGGGAATGGATCTGGATAATTTGAAACAGCTGATCGGCCGGTCCCCCGAGCAGAATCTGAAAGATTCGGAGACGATGGTGCGGCTGTTTCGCTCGCTTTATGAATTTCCCAAAGTAACGATTGCGGCAGTGAACGGCGCGGCCATCGCGGGCGGCACGGGACTGGCTTTGCTGTGCGACTTCACGCTGGCCGTGCCGGAAGCCAAGTTCGGCTATACCGAAGTCCGCATCGGCTTTGTGCCTGCAATTGTTTCAACTTTCTTATTACGCCAGGTGGGCGAAAAGCAAGCACGCGATCTGCTGCTTACCGGGCGGATTATCGGAGCGGAGGAAGCGGCGCGCTTGGGACTGGTTAACGAAATCATCGCGCCAGAGAATCTGATATCCCGGGCACGGGAGTTGGCGGCGCTGCTGATGGAGAACAGTCCGTCGTCCTTGCACGCGACCAAGAAGTTGCTGAACGAGCATTCTCGCGCCGAACTGGACACCCAGATTGAAGCTGCGGTGCGGGAGAACGCAGCGGTCCGGACCACGGCGGATTTCCGCGAAGGTGTTACATCGTTTCTGGAAAAACGCAAGCCGGTGTGGAGCGGGAAATGAATTCGGATCATCCTCAAGCGGTCAACGAGACCCGACTTCGCGTCCGCTACGCCGAGACCGATCAAATGGGAGTGGTTTACCATTCCAACCATTTTGTGTGGTTTGAAGTGGGGCGCGTCGAATTACTGCGGCAGTTGGGATTCTCTTATCGCGATATGGAAAGTAAAGATGGACGCTTTATTGCGGTGGCCGAAGCCAAGTGCCGCTATCGGGCGCCGGTGCGCTATGACGAAGAGGTTCTGGTGCGCACCGAATTGTTGAATGTGCGCGATTCAGTAGTCCACTTTGGTTATGAATTACGGCGCGCCGCTGACGGGACGCTCTTAGCAGAAGGCGAGACCACGCACATTGTCACCGACGCGGACATGAAGATTGCCGTGCTGCCGGAAAAATACTTGACGGTATTCCGCGCCGCGCTGGGAAAGCAGGACGGGAAACTCTCGTGAACGCACTCCACATCAGCGGCAACGATCTAACTCTGGAAGCAGTGCACGAGGTCGCAGATGAACGCCGCCCGGTGCTCTTGTCCGCCGATGCGCGCGAGACTGTGGACCGGGCCCGTGCCGTGGTCGATGAGATTGTCGCAAGCAACACGTTGGCCTACGCAATTACTACCGGCGTGGGCAAGTTGAGCGATGTGCGTATTGCTGGCGACCAGATTCGCGAACTACAAGTGAACCTGGTGCGCTCGCATTGCGCTGGAGTCGGCGAGCCGCTATCAATTGCAGAGACCCGCGCCATGATGCTGTTGCGCGCCAATTCTCTCTCCAAGGGGTATTCGGGCGTGCGCGGGATTGTTATCGATACCCTTTGCGAAATGCTGAACCGCGGCGTTACTCCTTTCGTGCCCTCTCAGGGCAGTGTGGGCGCAAGCGGTGATCTTGCTCCTTTGGCGCATTTGGCCTTGGCGCTGATCGGCGAGGGCGAATGCGTGGACGTAGCCGGCGCGCGCATTGCCAGCGGCGACGCGCTGAAGCGGGCGCAGATCAAACCGCTGGTGCTGGAGGCGAAAGAATCCATTTCTCTCATCAACGGGACGCAATGCATGCTGGCTGTGGGCACGCTCGCGCTGCTGGCTGCTGACATTCTCGTGGATTCCGCCGACGTGTTGGGTGGGCTCTGTTGCGATGCGCTAAAAGGCACGGATACGGCGTTTGATGAACGCATTCACAAAGCGCGTCCGCACAGCGGACAGATAAAGACGGCGGCGAATTTGCGCAAGATGCTGGAGGGCAGCCAGATTCGCGAATCGCACCGCGACTGCGGCCGCGTGCAGGATGCCTACTCGCTGCGCTGTATCCCGCAAGTGCATGGCGCGGTGCGCGACACGCTGGCGCACTGCCGCGAGGTATTTGAGATAGAGGCGAACTCGGCGGTGGATAATCCGCTAGTCTTCATTACCGACGCGAAGAATTCCGAAGGCGATGTGATCTCGGGAGGAAATTTTCACGGCGAGCCTCTGGCGTTCGCTTTGGATTTTCTGGGCATCGCTCTGAGCGCGCTGGCGGGCATCAGCGAGCGCAGGATAGAACGTCTGGTGAATCCGGCGCTCAGTGAGGGTTTGCCGCCGTTTCTGGCGCACGGCGCAGGACTGAATTCCGGCTTCATGATGGCGCAGGTAACGGCGGCGGCGCTGGTCAGCGAAAACAAAGTGCTGGCGCATCCCGCATCAGTGGATTCGATTACGACCTCGGGCAACAAGGAAGACTACGTTTCCATGGGGATGACGGCGGCCATCAAGCTGAAACGTATTGTCGAGAACACGCGCAACGTGCTGGCGATCGAGGCGATGGCGGTGGCGCAGGCGATTGATTTTCTGACCCCTCTGAAGAGTTCAAAACGGGGGCAGTCAGCACATGCGGCGATCCGGGCGGTGTGTCCCACGGTGGAGAAGGATCGCGTGATGTACAAAGACTTCGCACGGCTGGCGGAGTTGATTGCCACTGGGAAGGTGGCGGAAGTGCTGCGGTAGTGCTCCCGTAGACAGCTGTTATCTCGCAAATAGGCCTGTTCTCTTCTCACTTTTTGAATTGATTAGTTCGTGGTAGCATCTCGCCTCAGGTCCAACCGTGTCTTGCTGCCTGAAGCCGTTGTTGCTGTTTTTGCTGGCCGGTCCGCTCGCTGTTTCTCAAGTTCAACCCTCTGAAGACTGTAGTAAGCGCACGGTCGTTGTGAACGCTCTCGACGCCCACGGAGTTCCAATCGAGAATCTGGTTGGACATGATTTCAAAGTTTCATACCACGGCCGTCCGGTGCCCGTGGTTTGGTCCCAACACAGAAAATATCCGGGCGGAAGAATTGTCGTTCTACTTGATACGAGCGGAAGCATGAAGGGCGATTCCGAAGGAGGGTCAGCCAAGTGGAAGATAGCCCATGCTGCGGCGGTAGAATTCATCTCTTCCGCGAACTCGCAAGCACAGGTGTCATTGATGGGATTCGCGTCGGAGATCAACACGAGGTTCGATTCATTCGGCGGTCGGCAACCAATTGAGGATTGGCTCAACCGCCCGGCGATGCGTGAGGGCAAGGAAGTGAAGGGACGCACGGCTCTATCTCAGACAATAGTGGAGGCGGTCAGAGATCTCGGACCGGCAAATCCAGGAGATGCAATCTATGTGATCACGGATGGAGGAGATAATTCCAGCAAGGAAAGAATGTCACAAGTCGAGGGTGCCTTGAGGGGTGTTCGCTTGTTCACATTCTTGATTAATGGTCCCGCAAAAACGGAAGAGGAAAGGTCGGGTACTAACGACTTGTATGAATTGACCCTTAAGTCTGGCGGATTTCTCGTCAGCATCAGCCCTGGGGTCGGCGGCTATGATGTCGGAGATCGCACAATCTCCTCAATCCGGGCCTCGACCCGAATGTTACAAACCCAGATGGCAAACTTTTATCTATTGGGAATTGAAGCCACGGGTAACATCCCGAAAGCAGATCTCAAAGTGAACGTCGTGGATGTGCGAGGCAACAGCCGAAAAGGTGTGACTGTAGCCTATCCGCATAAGTTGAGCCCCACCGGGTGCCCCGCGCATGCGGCACCGAAGTAAGAGTCAACACACAGCCGCCGCCTCATGTGAGTTTCGCCGCGCTGCCGTCCAAGCCCAACTTATCGGCAATTCCTTTCAGCGCTTCGATGCAGAATCCTATGTGCTCGTCCAGGTCGACACCCAGGGCGGCGGCGCCGTTGACGATGTCGTCGCGGTTCACTTTGCGAGCAAAGGCTTTGTCTTTCATTCTTTTTCGAACAGACTTTGTATCGACCTCGGCTAACGATTTGCCGGGCTTGATCAGGGCTACGGCGGTGATAAATCCGGCCAGCTCGTCGCAGGCGAAGAGAGCTTTTTCCATAGGCGTGTCGCGGGTGACCCCAGTGTATTCGGCGTGCGACATGATGGCTCGCGTGATCACCTCAGGCCATCCTCGCTCTTTGAGAATCGCGTTGCCCTTGTAAGGATGGTCTTCGAGGCTGGGATATTTCTCGTAATCGAAGTCGTGAATGAGTCCGACGATGCCCCAAATATCTTCTTCGGTCGTGCCTTCAGGGGCTAAAGCCGCGGATTCCTTCTGGCCGCTTTGTGGCACGCCTGAAGGCGTCCCCTGACACGAACCTCCAAATTTGCGGGAGCATGCACGCATGCACGCCTCGACGGCGAGCGCGTGCTTGCGCAAACTTTCCGACTGAGTGAACTCAGTTAGTAAACACCATGCGGACTCACGATCAATCATGCTTTTGCCCTGTCTTCTGCGGGATTTTGCCGTTTACTTTTGGTTTTCACCGGCAAGAGTGACGGCTTCATGCATTTTAACCTTGACATCCACAGGCTATGTACCGCAGATTGTCTCTGCGGTCGGAACCTCTCCCCCAATTTAGGTTCCAAAAGTAAGGGGTAGCCCGCTCTGGCACTCCCACAACCCGATGGCCACGACTCTTGCCCCAGTAGATTCTAGGGAAGTCGTCCGTTGCGATCACTGCCTGCTGGTTCAATTCCGTACGGTGAATAATAATTGCCGGCGCTGCCACTCGTCCCTGGATGAGGAACCAGAGCCCGAACCAGTTATGCTTGCACCCGCAGTCATGATGCCCATACCCGGCACTGGGCGTGGACACCTCAATCTGGCAACCTCGATCCGCTCGCTGCGCCTGCGAAGCGGACTGAGCCAGCGGCAACTGGCGGGACGCATGTCCGTGCCGCGAACTTACGTTTCCAAAATCGAAAACGAAAAAGCGACGCCCACGCTGTCGTCCCTGGAGCGGCTGGCGCGAGCCTTGGAGGTGACCGTGCCGGAATTACTGAGTGGCGGCGAAAAGAGTCGTCAGGACGAAATCAGTGAACTGGTGAAAGACCAGTTCATCGCGGAGATTCTGCCGTTCGTCTCGCAACTGAATGGGATGCAGATGTCGAGCGTCCTGACGCAGTTGAGGGATTTGACGGTGCGGCCAAGACGGACCGCGTAGGCACCGCATGAGCCGGCTTCGCCGGCGGACAGCCGAGGGCGGCTGTCCCCACATAAAACTTTTATCCGGGCAACCAGCCAACTCAACGCCGGGACCAATCATAGGTCCCGGCTTTCTTGCTTCGTACCTGACGTGAATCCCAAATAGATCGATTTTCATCTATGCAGCATGAACCTGGAAGAAGATGGA
>JAUTWY010000198.1 GCA_030838305.1 Acidobacteriaceae bacterium | reverse complement strand
GTCACCGGCTCGAACACGATGATGAATTCGCCAGGCAATTGCAACGACATCACCGCTTTCTCGTGCGGCGGCAGTTCAAGCGTATCCAGTGTCACCTCGTCGGTCAGCGACGCGAACGATTCCTTGTTGAGGTCGACGCCCGAACTCCAGAATACCTGCTTGAAATATTCCCAGACCGGCAGCGAGTTCGGATCGTGCGCGGCGATGCGCCTGATCCGCGGACTGACGGTGAAGGCGACCTCGACCTGCTCGTCGACCGAAGCCTCGTAACCGCAGGCGCATAGCCCGCAATGATAGTCGTCGTGGCGCAGCGATTTCAGCGTGGAGTGGGCATCCAGCACCCCGCCGCAGCCGGGGCACAGCACGTTCCAGGTGAGATCGAACAGCCCCAGCCGCGATGCATGGAGGAAGCCGGAAATCACCCGTTCTTCGTCGAGCCCGGTGCGCGCCGAGAAATCCAGCGCGTTGATCCGGTTGAGTTCGTGATCCTCGCCGTCTTCGATCAGCCGCGCGATGGCATCGGCGACCGCGGGGTCGGCGGTCTGCTTCAGTACCGAAATCTGGGCCTGGATCTCGCTCATGCCGGGACAGTAGATGGGATCGCGGGAGCGTCCACGCAATGGCCGGCGCCTGTTCAGTCCTGATTGAATCAGAACCGGGGCTCTAGTCCTTGTTTTTAAGCGTTTTCTTCGCGCAAACCTCAGAAGCTGTCATTCCGGGGCGAAGCCAACGGGTCCGCACAAAGCACGGCCCGATGACAGGCTCCGCATCGAACCCTGAATCCAAGGATTCCCCGATGTGCAACTGCACATCTAAGGTCTCATGCTAACGCACCATCCCGGAATGACGGCGTCTGGATTGCTCCAATTTCAAACGTATCTCGGACCGGACCGCAGCCGAAGCCAAGCTTGAGCTTTGCCAAGTTCCGGCTTTGTGCAAGTATGGAAACGTTCGGAAAACTGAATGCCTCTCCAGCTTTTCCGCCCGGTGCATAGCCCGCATTTTCGGAATGGAGAACTGCGTGAGCGAGTCACTTCATCCAAGCGCGCCCCGTGATCTACCGGGCTTTATCACCGCACCTGGTGATACCGATGTCCTGATGGTGGTGGTCGGCATCGTCCTGATCGGTTCCATTCTGATGGTCGGCAACCTCTATTTGCGTTTGCACTCCTTGCCGGAGCAAATGGCTCACAAGTCGCAAAAGCTGCAATTCGAAATTGTGGCTGTGCTGGGTTTGATTGCACTTTTCACCCACAACCACCTGTTTTGGGTGATCGGGCTGTTGCTTGCCATGGTTGATTTGCCCGATTTTGGCACGCCACTACACCGGATCGCAGGATCGGTCGATAAAATCGCCGGCGTTCCGCCCAACAACGGAGCGACTGAGGTAGCCGGCGAAAGCGCTGCTCACGCGGTTGCGGCGAAAGATCCAGACACAACGAAAGCCGCCGCCGCCAAGAGCGAGGTGCGGAGCCATGCTTGAGGTACTTCTCTGCTCAGTTCTGACTATCCTTCCGGATTATCTTTATCGCCGCTACAGGCAGGGAAAGCGCCTGGGTCATGAGATTACATTCTTTTCGGTATGGTACGAACTGAGGTGGGGCATCACGGCCTGTCTGATGCTCACCGTCGCGCTGATTACGGTCATCTTTTATTATCATCCGTCCACCACGACGGCGACTTTGTATTACAGGACCGTTCCGATCGTTCCCGAGATCAACGGGCGGGTGTCGGAAGTTCACGTCGAATTCAGCGCTCCCGTCAAGAAGGGTGAGGTTATCTTCAAGCTGGACAGTGCAAAGCAAGAAGCCGCCATGGAGACGGCGCGGCGCAAGATTGCCGAAGTTGATGCCGCTTTGCTGGCGGCGCAGGCGGATGTTCTCAAGACGGAGGGACAGATCCAGGAAGCAAAGGGCTCCTACCAGCAGGCTTCGGATGAGCTGGACACCAAGCGCGACCTTCAGAAACGCAATCCCGGCATGGTCCCGCAGCGCGATATCGAAAAGCTCGAGGTACTGCTCACGGCCCGTCAAGGCGCTCTTGACTCCGCGACGGCTGCGAAACAGTCCGCGACGATCCGCGTCACCGCTCTTCTCCCCGCGGAGAAGGCGAGCGCGCAGGCGGCGCTGGCCGAAGCGCAAGTGGATCTGGACAGGACTATTATTCGTGCCGGAGTCGACGGGCGCGTCGAGCAGTTCACGCTGCGCCCCGGCGACGTTGTCAATCCGGTGATGCGGTCCGCCGGCATTCTCATTCCTGATGGTGCGGGACGACGCGCCCTTGCAGCTGGATTCGGGCAGATCGAAGCGCATGTCATCAAGGTCGGAATGGTCGCCGAGGCCACCTGCATCTCAAAGCCGTGGACGATTATTCCGATGGTGGTGACCGGCGAGCAAGATTACATCGCGGCGGGTCAGTTCAGGGGTGGCGAGCAACTTGTCGAGGCGCAGCAGGTGCAGGTTCCCGGCACCATTCTCGCGTTCCTGGAGCCGATCTATCAAGGCGGCCTTGATGGCGTGACGCCCGGAAGCAGTTGCGTGGTCAACGCCTACACCAGCCACCATGATCAGATTGCTGCAAAGGAGACGGGCGCATTCAAGGGTTTGGTGTTGCATGCCGTCGACGCCGTCGGTGTCGTGCACGCGATGCTGTTGCGCGTCCAGGCCCTGCTGCTTCCAATCAAGACGCTGGTGTTGAGCGGGCACTGAGACCTGTTTGAACGCTGTTCAACGGCGGAGGTCGCGATCTCACAGAAACGTTGCCGTCGAGCGGCGGGATACGGCGCTATTGAAGCGTTCTGCGAATACGCGGGCGCCCATCGATTCATGAGTTCATGCCCTTGGACGCAAAATGAACTAATATCATTTGCTCGATGAACAAGAACAACGAATCCCCAAAAGCAGGAATTTATATGTTACTGCTCGCGATCCAGATATTTGGAGCGATGCTCTTTGTCTGGCAACAATTACCGTCGTTCAGGCAGATCGCTGGCAATCCGGGTGAGCAACTTCCATATGACGCCTTCGGCGATCTTATGACGGTCGGCATTTTGTTCATCATGCAAATCTCGTTTTGGTACCGTCTGCTGTATATTCCAATCCCGTTTCGACGTTCGAACATATTCCTGAATCACGTATTTCTGTTTCTGGGTCGCCTCAGCTTTATCTTTGGCAGCGCGTTATTCGGCGTAGCCGTTTTCAGGCATCTTCCAGAACTGGGCCGGGAAACCGACATCCTCCTGGCGGTCAAACGCGGAATGATATTGGTGGGATGCTTGTTCGCGCTGTTTTGCACCAGTCTTGAAGTGGAAAGACTGGGTCACGCGTTTGAGGCCAATCGAAATTGAGTGGCTGACGCTTCTAGTTGGCTGCGGGCG